>WRGV01000024.1 GCA_009787035.1 Propionibacteriaceae bacterium
CGGGTGATGTCGATGGACGAGTCGAGGTCGTACACCCCGGGCGTGAGCAGCAGGTTGAGGCCCGCCGCCAGCGCCGCGTTGATCGTGGCGGGCGTATCGGCCGGTGTCGCCAGATAGAACTGCGACAACGGGATGGACGTGCCGGGCGTATGGCCGTTCGCCCAGCTGACGCCGGACGAGTCCTTGGCCAGCGACGGGACGAACACCGCGTACTGGCCCTGGTCGTCCAGGTACAGGTACGGCTTCTCCTTGCTGATCGGCGTCGTCGGCAGCGTGGTGAACACGCCGCCATTGCCGAAGTTGGTCGCCGGAGCGTTGGTGACACCGGAGAAGACCTGATTCCAGACGCCATTCAGACCGTTGTTGACCGGCAGGACGCTGTTGCGCATGTAGTACTGCTGCTGCGAGCCCATGACCATGCTGCCGTTGAACACCGAATCGGCGATGTAACCACCGGATGCGTAGTTGTTGTGATCGCAGTACGGCATGAACGTGCTGGGGCCCTCGACGTCGACGCGGCGCATCGGGGCGGCCTGCGACGCCGCCCACGCCTCGGTGTTCGAGAATGCGCAGTCGGACGCCGTGCCCTTGACGGTCGATCCGGCTGGATAGATGGTCAGGTTGGACACCGAGCGCCAGAAGACGGTCAGCGAGCCGGTGCCGTTGGGATTGAAGGCGCTGACCTGGCCGTGGATCACGACGTCGGACGGATCCTGGCCCAGGCCCGCAACCTCGGTGTAATAGCCGACCTGGATGACGAGCGGATCTGAGGCCGTGCCGTACGTGCCAGGCTCGAACAACAAGGCATAACGTTGCGTGCCCATCTCGTTGCTCTTCTGCTGGTTCCAGATGTCGTCGACCTGGGCCTTGATATCGGCGGTGGCCATGTCGGGGGTGAAGACAATGACGTTGGTGCCGAATGCGGGATTGCTGGCATCGGCGCCGACCGGGTCGGCCGCGTGGGCGACATCGGCGGGTAGCGCAAGCGAGATGGCGAACCCCGCCGCCAGCGCGGCGATCGCGAGACGCGCCACCTTCGACCGGCGGGAACGATGCGGAGCCGGGCGACTGAAGGTGTATCCGGTCTTTTTTATGATGGAGGCCAAATGCATCGGTGATTCTCCTTCGACTTGATGCATATAAATTGCACGCACGCCAGGCAGAGAATCCCGGAAAAATAACTGTCGCCCCCGTCTGGCTAAAGCAGACATCGCAGCAAACTGGGAGGCCAACCGCAATGTTCAGCTCTGGTGCCCAGCGTAAGGGACGGCCGCCACCCCGTCAATGGAAATCCGCAAATTCGCCAGGGATCTACTATGCGAATTCCCCTGCCGCGCAGCCAGTTTCACTCACAGCGTAACGCGGCATCCGTCCATGCACACGCCGCAACAGCCATCTACGCCGACGACACTGAAACGCACCAGCTGGCCGAGCTCGCCCCCGAAGGAGGCAACCCGGCATGCGGGGACGGGACGATTCGTCCGGAGCGGTCTGGCTGAAAGTCCTGCTGGCGCACACCGATCAACTGCTGCCCGCTGACCGCATCCACCCCGACGTCCTCGTCGCACCCCGAGCCAAGACCCAACCCCGCGGCCTCAGATAAGAAATCCTTGAACCTTGCGGCCGTGACACGCACATATGCGGCTGCACCTACTCAGGTACCCACGAGTGCCCACTGCTGCTTGACATGGCCGACAGCGCCAACCACCATGGATGAGCCGGTGCGTCGTAGCCGAAGCACCGGAGCCGAAACAACCAACGGCAGTCATGGAGAGGCAAAGCTGGCCGCTCATGATGCCCTGACACCCCATATCCATTTCGACACATCTTCACGCACCACCACCCATCCACACGTCTGTTGCGAAGGAGTCCGTCATGTCCATCATCAGACCCCTCCGCTCCACGCGCCGCGCACACCTGCGCCTGATCGCATGCGGCGATCGGCGACCAACGTCGTCGCGCGTGCCATCGAAGACGGTGTGCAGATGAGCTACATCGTCAATGAGGGTGGGGCCTTGTCGACGGCATTCGCCGCCGTCCTCCGCGGCAATGGGAAAGCGCCCATCAGCCTGTCGACCGCCACGAACCGTGCCGGCGCGTTGGGCACGGCCCTCTCATGGATCCCAGAGGCGGTCGGCATGGGGGCACGTTATGCCACTTTCTATTACAAGATCAAGGGGACGACGGTGCCATGATCAGCTCAATCCTCGGCGGTTTGCTGGCCGGCATCATCATCGCGGTGTGCCTGCTGCTTTACTTGCAGGCGTTGCGTTTCCGAACAACCAAGCGATCGCTGGCCATTCTCATCCTCGGGCTAGTGGCGATCTTGTGCGCCCCAGTGGTGGTCGAGACCAGCAAGGGCGACGTCGCGCCGACCGGGGTGGCACTGCGTGAGGACAACGTTCAATTCTGGACAATGGTGATCTCCACCTTCGCCGCGGGCGGCATCCTGTGGGTGCGCGGCTTCGCACGATGGATACAACGCTGGTTGACCGGCCCGACATCCAAGTCCAAGGCCACCGGCGCCTCCTGACAATGGGCCCCAGACACCGAAGCGTCTGGGTGCAGCGAGCTTGCGCCGTGGCTTGCACCTGAGCTGACGGGCGATTGTCACGGAGTGTGCATCTGGCCCCAGCCCTCGCCGAGGGCTGGGGCACAGCGCTAGTTACGCCAGGTCTGGTAGCAGCCGATCAGCGCCTGCGTCGAAGCGTCTTGGCTTGCCAGGGCCGTGGAGTCTCCCGACAGGGCCGGGGCGATCTGCAACGCGAGCTTCTTGCCAAGCTCGACGCCCCACTGGTCGAAGCTATCCACACCCCAGACCACGCCCTGCGTGAACGTGATGTGCTCGTACAGCGCGATCAGCTGCCCGACGACCGACGGCGTCAGCTGGGGCGCCAGGATCGACGTCGTCGGGCGGTTGCCCGGGAACACGCGCGCGGGCACGATCGCCTCCGGCGTGCCCTCGGCGCGCACCTCGTCCTCGGTCTTGCCGAAGGCCAGCGCGGCCGTCTGGGCGAAGAAGTTGGACAGGAACAGCGCATGGACGTCCGTGCCGTCCACGTCCGTCAGCGCGTGCGCCGGGCGGGCCGTCGCGATGAAGTCGGCCGGGATCAGCCGCGTGCCCTGGTGGATCAGCTGGTAGAACGCGTGCTGCCCGTTGGTGCCCGGCTCGCCCCAGAAGATCTCGCCCGTGCCGCAGGTGATGGGCGTGCCGTCCCAGCGGACGCGCTTGCCGTTCGACTCCATGGTCAGCTGCTGCAGATACGCCGGGAAGCGGTGCAGGTACTGCGCGTACGGCAGCACCGCGTGGGCGCCCGCGCCCAGGAAGTCGTCGTACCAGACGTTGAGCAGGCCCATCAGCGCCGGGACGTTCTGACGCGTCGGGGTGTGGCGGAAGTGCTCGTCCATCGCGTGCATGCCGGCCAGGAACTCGCGCCAGCGCGCCGGGCCGATCGCCAGCAGCACCGACAGGCCGATGGACGAGTCGACGCTGTAGCGCCCGCCGACCCAGTCCCAGAACCCGAACGCGTTGGCCGGATCGATGCCGAAATCGGCCACCAGCTTCAGGTTGGTCGAGACTGCGACGAAGTGCTTGGCGATCGCGTCGCGGGCCGCGGCGTCGTCCCCGGCCGGGATCGCGCCCGCACCGACCAGGCCGTCCAGCAGCCAGGCCCGGCACAGCCGCGCGTTGGTCATGGTCTCCAGCGTGGTGAACGTCTTGGACGCCACGATGAACAGCGTGGTCGTCGGGTCGAGGTCGTGCGTCTTCTCGTACGCGTCGCTCGGATCGATGTTGCTGATGAACCGGCACGAGATGCCCGCGTCATGGTAGGGCGTCAGCGCCTCGTACACCATGACCGGCCCCAGGTCGGAGCCGCCGATGCCGATGTTCACCACCGTCTGGATGCGCTTGCCGGTGACGCCCGTCCACTGCCCCGAACGGACGCGGTCGGCGAACGCGCACGCCCGGTCGAGCACCTCGTGCACGGCCGGGACGACGTCGGTGCCGTCCACGACCAGGGACGCGTCGGCCGGCAGGCGCAGCGCGGTGTGCAGCACGGCGCGGTCTTCGGTGGTGTTGATGTGCTGCCCGGTGAACATCGCCTCGCGGTGCCCCGCCAGGTCGACATCGTCGGCCAGCGCCACCAGCGCGTCCAGAATCTCGGGCGTCACCAGGTTCTTGGACAGATCCACATGCAGGTCACCGGCCGTGCGCGTGAACGCGGCCGCACGCCCCGGATCGGCGGCGAACCACCCCCGCAGATCGGGCGCGAACGAGTCGCGCAGCTGGGACAGGCGGGCCCACGCGGGCGTGGCAGTGGCATCGATCGGAGTACGCATGTGTCCAGCCTAGTCGGGCAGAGCACGACAGCCGGGTCATCCCACGAAGTCGGCGCCCGGGAGCGCTCCCGCGACGAACGTTCTTCGCAGCCTCCGCACACCCGCCTGCCGAACAGCAGACGCCACCCGTGAAGAGAAAGGTATTGCGCGGCCCCGAGGATGCACCTCCTAGACGGGGTAGGACGCATCCCCGAGGCCGCGCAAGCTTGAGCGGCCTCATCAGGGGGTGGCGTGGGGGTGGCGAATACTACTTGACAAGGTTGAGCGGCTGGAAGACCGCTCCGTCGTGTGCAGCCAGGAAGTGCACGTGACATCCGGTGGCGGCGCCGGTGTGCCCGACGTAGCCGATGACCTGGCCCTGCGCGACCTGCTGGCCGACGCTGACGATGATCTGCATCTGGTGCCCGTAGCCGGTTTCAAGCCCGTTGCCGTGGGCGATCTCGGTGTAGTTGCCGAGGCTGCCGCCCCACCCGGCGGTGACGACGATGCCGGCAGCGGACGCGTGGATCGGCGTGCCGCAGGGCACGGCCAGGTCGATGCCGGAGTGCAGCTCGTGCACCCCGGTGATGGGGTTGCTGCGGTAGCCGAACGGCGATGTCTCGACGCCGTTGACCGGCCAGATGAACTGGCCGTGCGTCACGTTCGGCTGGTAGTTCTGCGTCACCGAATTGCCGTCGGTGGTGTCGAACGAGGCGTACTTGCCGGCGGAGGCCTGGGCTGCGGCCTGCTGCTGGGCGACCTGGAGCTGTGCGGCCTGCTCGGCGGCGAGCTTGTCGGCAGCGGCCTTGGCGGCGGCGGCCTGGATGGCGGCCTGCTTGACGGCCGTGTCGGTCTGGACGGCGGCTTCGGCGGCGGGAGTGAGCGGCTCGACGCTGGCGGAACCGCCCACCATGGACACGAGACTGAGCGCCGACAGGTTGGCGGTCGTGGTGTCCGGAATGACGTCGTCGTCGGAGACGGTGCCAGAATCTTGCGATCCGGCGGAGACGACGGGCGGCGTGGTGGCGTTGGTCTCGTCGGCGGCGAAGCTGTAGCCGGAACCGGACAGGCCGGCCCCGATCAGCACGATGGCGACGCCGAGCGGCGCGAAGATGGCGGCGAGCGGGTGCACATGGCGCTTGGGCTTGGCGGGGGCCGCATAGCGCGTCCGAACCACGGAGAAGGTGACGGGTGCGGCGATGGCCCTCATGGCGGGGCGCAGGGCGCGTGTGGGAGCGGGAGCCGGAACGGGATCTTCGGGAAGTCCACGGGTGGCAGCCCGGGCCAACCCCGGCGCCGGTGTGACAGGCGTGACCACTTCGGTCAGCTCTGCACGCATCGCGCGCTGTGCACTCATCGACTAGTCCTCATCGGTCTCGGCTCGGACGGGGGGGCATGTCCGAGATCCAGTGGGCAATTGTCTCAGCCTCGCAACTGAGGCACTTGGTCACGTTTTCTCAGATAATGCTAGCCCCGCAGCGTGGGCGAGTCAACCGGAATCCAAGAAATCCTCAGGTTTCTCGGACCTGCTCGCCGACTCACCTCAGTTCTCCAGTGTACCCCGATCTGACAACCGCAGCGTCGTCCGACGCCATGTCCACGACGTGAGACGATGGACGGGTGAGCCCGCGCGATACCCTGACCGACCGACTGCCGGGCGGCGCCGCCGACCACGACCCCGATGCGCTGGCGGACGCCTTCGAGGCATGGGCCACCGACCAGGGCTGGACGCTCTACCCGCACCAGCGCGAGGCGCTGATCGCCACGCTGGCCGGCGATCACACGATCATCACGACGCCGACGGGCTCGGGCAAGTCGCTCATCGCGACGGCCGGGCACTTCGCGACGCTGGCCGCCCGCGGGCGTTCGTACTACACCGCCCCCATCAAGGCCCTGGTCTCCGAGAAGTTCTTCGCGCTGTGCGCCACGTTCGGCGCCGACCTGGTGGGCATGGTCACCGGCGACGCCTCGGTCAATCCGGACGCCCCGATCGTGTGCTGCACCGCCGAGATCCTGGCCAACATCGCCCTGCGCGAGGGACGCCACGCCGACATCGACCTGGTGGTCGCCGACGAGTTCCACTTCATCGCCGACCGCGACCGCGGCTGGGCCTGGCAGGTGGGCCTGACGGAGCTGCCGCAGGCGCAGTACATGATCATGTCGGCCACGCTGGGCGACGTCACCGACCTGGCCGCGGGCCTGACCGCGCGCACCGGGCGCGGCACGAGCGTCATTTCGGACGCCGTGCGCCCCGTCCCGCTGGAGTACGCGTACGTCCGCACGCCCATCCAGGACACCATCGCCCGGCTCGTCAAGAACGACCAGGCCCCCGTCTACCTCGTCCACCCCAGCCAGGCCGCGGCCACCGAGCAGGCGCAGGCGCTGCTGTCGTCCCCCCTTGTCAACCAGGAACGCCAGCGCGAGATCCGGGACGCGATCGGCGACTTCCGGTTCGCGCCCGGCTTCGGCACCACCTTGAAGAAGATGCTGCTGGCCGGCATCGGCGTGCACCACGCGGGGCTGCTGCCGAAGTACCGGCGACTGGTCGAGACGCTGGCAGGTCAGGGCCTGCTGGTCGCGATCTGTGGCACGGACACGCTGGGCGTGGGCATCAACGTGCCGATCCGGACGGTGCTGTTCACGTCGCTGGCGAAGTTCGACGGACGCCGCGAACGGCTGCTGCGCTCGCGCGAGTTCCACCAGCTGGCCGGACGCGCCGGGCGGGCCGGCTTCGACACCGTCGGGTACGTCGTCGCGCAGGCCCCCGACCACGAGGTCGAGAACGCCAAGCTGGAGGCCAAGGCCGGCGGCGACCCCATGAAGCTCAAGAGCATGCGCAAGGCCAAACCGGCCCCCGGCAAGGTCACCTACACGCAGGCCAGCTTCGACAAGCTGGTCGCCTCGACGCCCGAGACGCTACACGGCAGCATCCGCGTGACGCACGCGATGCTGCTCAACCTGCTGCGCCGCGACGAGGACACCGGCGCCGCGCTCGTGCGCATCGTGGACGCCGCGACGTCCGACCACGTCGTGCGCCGCCGGCTGCTGCTGCAGGCCGTCCGCATGGCGAAGGCCCTGGTCAAGGCCGGGGTCGTCGTCCGGCGGGCGCACCCCACCGCGGGCGGACGCCTCTACGACCTGTCGGACGAGCTGCAGGTCGACTTCGCGCTCAACCAGCCGCTGTCGGCGTTCGCGCTGGCGGCGTTCGACCTGCTCGACCCCGAATCGGCGACGTTCACACTCGACATCGTCTCGATCATCGAGGCGACGCTGGAGGATCCGCAGGTCGTGCTGTGGGCGCAGCAGAACCGGGCCCGCGGCGAACGGCTCGCCCAGCTCAAGGCCGACGGCGTCGAGTACGACGAGCGCCAGCGGATCCTCGACGACATCACGTGGCCCCAGCCGCTGGCCGAGCTGCTCACCGGCGCGCTGGACATCTTCGCGACCACGCACCCGTGGATCGCCGACGCGACACTGTCGCCCAAGTCGGTGGTGCGGGACATGTACGAGCGCGCCATGACGTTCGGCGAACTTGTGGCGTTCTACAAGGTGCAACGCAGCGAAGGCCTGGTGCTGCGCTATCTCTCGGACGCCTACCGGGCGCTGCGCCAGACCGTCCCGGAGACGCTGCGCACCCCCGAGCTGGAAGACCTCATGGACTGGCTCGGCGAGATCGTCCGCATGACCGACTCGTCGCTGCTCGACGAGTGGGACGAGCTCGTCCACCCCACGCGCGAACCGGAGGAGGTCCAGGCGCTGGCGGCCGTCAAGGCGCACCCGCTGACCGGCAACGAGCGGGCCTTCACGGTGCTGATCCGCAACGCGATGTTCCGGCGGGTTGCGCTGGCGTCCGACGACGACGTGGACGGCCTGGACGACATCGAGCGCGACGCCAACGCGGTGTGGCGCCAGGCGCATCCGGACGACGCGGACGAGTGGACGGGCGACGACTGGGACAACGCGCTCGGCATCTACTGGGACGAACACGACACGATCAGCATGGACGCCGACGCCCGCGGCCCCGAACTGCTCGTGATCGAGCACGGCGTCCCCTTCTGGAGCGTGCGCCAGATCATCGCCGACCCGGACGACAACCACGATTGGACCATCCGGGCGCAGGTCGATCCGGAGGCCTCCGACGCCGCGCAGCGGTTGGTGCTTCGCACGCTTAGCTTCAGCCGCCACGACCTGTGAGCACTAGCATGGTGGTCAGCCGGGGCCGTCCCATCCCCATCCCGGAGGACACGAGGACGCTGGGGGAGGATGCCGCATGACCACACCACTGACCGATGAACAGGCGCGGGCCGCGCTGGCCGATCCACAGACACCGGCCCGCACGCTGCAGGCCATCGCCGCCGACCATCCCGAGCTGTGGGTGCAGATCGCGCAGCACCCCAAGGTCTACCCGGCGCTGCTCGACTGGCTGGACGAGTCGGGGGACGCGTCCGTGCGCTACGCCGTCGCCGCCCGCCGCGCCGCCACCGCGCAGCCCGCACAGCCCACACAGCCCGCACCGACCGCACCGGCCACCTGGGCCGCGTTCATGCGTCCGGACGCAGCCGGGGCGACGCCCGACCAGCCCACGATTCAGACGCTGCCCGCCCAGACGCCCGCCCAGGAGGAGCCGGACGAACGTCCGCGCCCACAGTCGGCGCCCACCCGCCCAACCTGGCTGTCGGCCCCCTGGCAGCGCATCGTGGCCATCGTGATCGTGGCGTTGGTCATCGTCGCCGTCGTGCTGACGTTCATCCTGCCGCGCCACCAGACCCCGGGGGTCGGGTTGGCCTCGGCGACGCCGACCACGCTCGCCGCCGCGCTGGCCGACTTCCAGACCGCCGCGAAGGCGTACGACGGCGCGCAGACCGAGCTGCAGACCGACATCGCGAACGCCAGCGGCCCCAGCAGCCTGAGCCCGACCGACGTCGCCGACCCGGCCACGCTCACCGCGCTGGCCAGCGCGCTCGGCAAGGCGCAGGCCGCGATCGCCCCCGCGCCGACCCCGGGCACGACGATTGTCGGGGTCGTGACCCAGATCCGCCAGCTGGAGCAGGCGACCGGCACGACCACGCAGGCGGCCGCCGCACTGCGCACGTCCATCACCGCCGTCCAGGCCAGCCAGGCCGTGGCCGCGCTGAACGAGCTCGCCACCTCGGTCATGGCCGCCCAATCGTCGTACAACGGCGCCCAGAACCAGGCCACGCCCCCCACCCAGCAGGAGCTGGCCGCCCTGCAGGCCCAGATCACGGCGGCGCAGGCACTGATCGCCAAGAACCCGAGCGACAAACCGGGTGCGATGAACGATCCCGCGGCGACCACCGCCGCCGCCCAAAGGCAGCAGCAGGCCCTGGAACAGGCCGTCCAGGCCCTGGGCGGCACGGCGTCCTGCGGCGGCGTGACCATTCCGGACGGGGTCGACGCGCAGCTGGTCTGCGGTGGCGCGCCGGCGAGCGCCGTCCCGATCGCGCCGCTGACAGCCAGCGGCGCCGGCATCACGCCCACCACGTTCGTGATGCCGTCGGGCAACATCGCCTGCACCGGCGGTCCCGACGACGGCGTCTACGAGGTGGTCTGCCAGATCATCACGCATGCCTGGGCGTCCCCGGCGTCGCTGCAGGCGTCGTGCCAGGCGAGCTTCTCCACACTGGGCGGTGACTGCACCACCACCGACATCGGCATCGTGAACAACATGGTGACGACGATCCCGACCACCGCGTCGTCCGACCCGTGGGGCACGCTGCGCCAGGCGGGCGTCACGCCGCCGACGCTGCCGTACGGCCAGGCGGCGGTCTTCCTGGGATCGGCCGCCACGAACGCCGTCTGCCAGAGCTCCACGTCGGCCGTGACGTGCTGGGACACCGCATCGCACCACGGCTTCGCGATGTCGTCCCAGACGCTCAAGACCTGGTAGGGCTCAGCCGTCCAGCACCGCACCGTCGGGCACGCACCCGCCGTCCGGGCCCAGGACGACGTCGCCCCGCACGGTCACACCGGCGCCGAAGCGCCACGGACCCTGCACCGTCAGGCTGCGCGCCTGCCGCAGGCCCAGCGGGTGCGGCATCAGCGTCTCGAAGCCGTCGATAAGGCGGTAATCAGCAGACAACGATACGACCGGCAACGGCGTAACGACCGCGCGCGGGACGCCGTCCTGCCCCAGCGCGTACGCGTCCGAACGCAGCAGCGCCAGCTCGTTGGTCGTCTTGACGGGGGCGAACCGGCTGCGCGGCACCTCGATCGCCGCCGCGCCGTCGAACACCCCGACGGCCGCACCCATCGCCGACTCCAGCTGCCACACCGCCGGGCTGGACGCATCAAGCGGATCGACCGTCTTGCCGTTGCGGATCAGCGGCAGCCCGAGCACGCCGCGCGTGCGGGCCAGCATCTCGCGCAGCGCGCCCAGGTCGAACCACAGGTTGTTGGTCGTGACGAACGGATGCCGCGCGGCGTCGGACGCGGCGGCCAGGTCGTCCGGCAGCGTCTGGGCGGTCTCGCGCAGCACCAGGCACGCGTCGGCGCGGCGGCGCACCAGCTGGCCGCCCTTATGGTCCATGGGTGTGCGGGCCGTGATTTCGGAC
>WRGV01000025.1 GCA_009787035.1 Propionibacteriaceae bacterium
CATCGTGGTCGACTCGATGGACGAGATCGACCGGCTGGAGCGCCTGTGCGTCGCGCATGGCACGACGGCGCCCGTGATGGTGCGTGTGACGCCCGGCGTGCACGCCCACACGCACGAGTACATCGCGACATCGCACGAGGATCAGAAGTTCGGCTTCTCGATCGCCTCCGGCCAGGCGATGGCGGCGCTGCGCCGCTGCCAGGACAGCCCGGTGCTGTGCCTGCGTGGCGTGCACCATCACATCGGCTCGCAGATCTTCGAGACCGACGGCTTCGGCGTCGCGATCGGGCGGACGATGGCGCTGGTGCGCGACTTCCGGGATGCGACCGGCGTCACNGTGGATGAGNTGGACGTGGGCGGNGGCTTCGGCATCGCCTACACCGACGCCGATTCGCCGGCGACGACGGCGCAGCTGGCGGCGCACCTGGATGGCATCGTGCGTGAGGCGGCGCAAGCCTGCGGCATGCGGGTTCCGGTGTTGTCGCTGGAGCCGGGGCGCGCGATCGTCGGCCCCGCCGGCACCGCCGTCTACACCGTGGGCACCGTCAAGCCTGTCGATCTGGCCGGCGGGGGACAGCGGGTGTACGTGTCGGTGGACGGCGGCATGAGCGACAACATCCGGCCCGCGCTGTACGGCGCCGACTACTCGGCCGTGCTGGCCAATCGGGCGACCGATGCACCGACGATTCTGTGCCGGGTGGTGGGCATGCACTGCGAGACGGGCGATGTGCTGGTGCGTGACGTCTTCCTGCCGTCCGACATTGCCGCAGGCGACCTGCTCGCGGTGCCCGCGTCGGGCGCGTACTGCCGCGCGATGGCGAGCAACTACAACTGCGCGCTGCGTCCGCCGGTGGTGGCCGTGGCCGACGGTCGGGCGGACGTGCTGGTGCGCCGCGAGACGCTGGACGACCTCCTGGCGCTGGACGTGGGCTGAGGCCGGTGCCCGCCCGCCGGAATGGTGCGGCGGGGCGCCCGCCCGCATGGTTGAATGAGGAACACGTCAGGAAGAAAGGTGGTGAGGTGCCATGGCCGAACGCGATGAGGCGGCGCCGATCCGGGTGGCCCTGTTGGGGTGTGGCACCGTGGGCGGCAATGTGTTGCGCCTGGTGACCACGCACGCCGAGGAGCTGGCGGCGCAGGTCGGTCGGCCCATCGAACTGGTGGGTGTCGCCGTGCGCAGCCTGGATGAGGTTCCGGCGGGCATGGATCCGACGCTGTTCACCGACGATGCGGCCAGCCTCGTGGCCCGCGACGGGCTGGACATCGCGATCGAGCTGATCGGAGGCACCGAGGTTGCCGGGCGCCTGGTGCGCTCGGCGATCGCGCACGGCGTCAGCGTCGTGACGGCCAACAAGGCGCTGCTCGGCGCGCACGGCGATGCGCTGTTCGCCGCCGCCGACGCGGCCGGGGTCGATCTGTATTACGAGGCTGCGGTGGCCGGGGCCATCCCGATCATCCGTCCGCTGCGCGAGTCGTTGGTCGGCGACCAGGTGACCACGGTGATGGGCATCGTCAACGGCACGACCAACTACATCCTCGACAAGATGACCAGCGAGCAGCTCAGCTTCGAGCAGGCGCTGGCGCAGGCGCAGCGGTTGGGCCTGGCCGAGGCCGATCCGACGGCCGACGTCGAGGGCTTCGACGCCGCGTCCAAGGCGGCGATCCTGGCCAGCCTGTCCTTCCACACCTGGGTGAGCGCCGACCAGGTCTACCGCGAGGGCATCACGCATCTGACGCCCGACGACATCCGTGCCGCCGAACGCGCAGGCTGCGTCCTGAAGCTGCTGGCCGTCACGCAGCTGCTGGATGACGGCCGCGTCAGCGCGCGCGTGCATCCGGCGATGGTGCCCAGGACGCATCCGCTGGCCAGCGTCAGCGGGGCGTACAACGCGATCTTCCTGCTGGCCCGCGAGGCCGACCGGCTGATGTTCCTCGGCCCGGGTGCCGGCGGGGCGCCGACGGCCAGCGCGGTGGTGGGCGATCTGGTCACGGTGGCGCGCAACCGGCGCCGTGGTGTGGCCAGCCCGTCCCGGGTCGCGGCGGCTTCCCGTGCGGTGGCGCCCATGGGCGAGGTCAGCTCGCACTACCACCTGCGTTTCGTCGTGGCCGACGAGCCGGGCATCCTGGCCAGCGTGGCGGCCGTGTTCGCTGCGCACCGGGTGTCGGTGCGCACGGTCAACCAGTCGGCGCCCGAGGGGACACCTGAGGCTGTGGCACAGCTGAGCCTGATGACGCACCTGGCGCGCGAGGCCGACGTCCAGGCGTGCCTGGCCGACCTCGACGGGAGCCCGTTCCTGCGCGGCCCCATCACGTTGATCCGCGTCGAAGGGGTGTGAGCCTGCGATGGCCGCACCCTGGATGAACTGCTTCGATCTGGAGGGCGTGTTCGTCCCCGAGATCTGGATCGCCGTCGCCGAGCGCACCGGCATCGACGAGCTGCGCCTGACCACGCGCGACATCGCCGACTACGACGCGCTCATGCGCCACCGCATCGAGGTGCTCGACGCCCACGGACTGCTGCTGCGCGACATTCAGGACGTCATCGCCACGATCGCCCCGCTGCCCGGCGCGCGGGAGTTCCTGGACGAGCTGCGCACTCGCCAGCAGGTCGTGATCCTGTCCGACACGTTCGAGCAGTTCGCCGGCCCGCTGATGGCACAGCTGGGCCGTCCCACGATCCTGTGCCACACGCTGCGGGTGCAGGATGGACGCATCACCGGCTGGCGTCCGCGGCTTGCCGACCAGAAGCGGGCCAGCGTGGTGGCCTTCCAACAGCTGGGCTATCAGGTTTCGGCGGCCGGCGATTCGTACAACGACACCGGCATGTTGACATCCGCGCAGGTCGGCGTGCTGTTTTGCCCCCCGGATGCCGTCGCCCAGCAGTTTCCGCAGCTGCCGGTGGCGCGGGACTACGAACAGCTGCGCACCGCGATGAGCGGCGGACAGCAGCGGCTCGACCGGACGATGTCCGCCTGAAGCGGACGCGCCGGATGCGCCGCAATGTGCGCACCGAGTCGTTTCGTTTGCTACCATGGTGTCAGCCTGAGCGGAAGACGCTTGGAGCCATATCCCAGGATCACGCAATATTGCGTCCTGGCCCACCCAGCATTCATCATACCGGCACGTTGGCCCACCAGCGCGTTCGTGGTGCTGGACACCTCCCCGCACACATTGCGCTCTGATGTCAGAGCGGATGCTTGAGGGGAGCCCTTCCGGACCACGGTGGCCGGAAACGCGAAAGAAGGACATCGGTGAGCCCCACCTTCACAGACACCCACGCCAGCACGGCGTCGGACTTGGCCGGTCTCAAGCTACCCGAGCTCAAGACGGCTGCGATCGAACTCGGCATCAAGGGCGTGACGGGGCTGCGCAAGCAGCAACTCGTGGATGCCATCCTCGCCACGCAGACGCCCGCAGCGCCGACCCATGGGCGCAGCGAGCATGCTCGCACTGCCGCCGAGCCGGCCCGGAACGCGCGGCCCGAGCAGGGCAGCGGCCAGGAGCACACGGTCGTTGCGGCCGAGCAGCCCGCGCTGCCTGAACCGGCGCAACAGCCCACCCAGACGTCGTTTGCGGGCTCGCAGGCCCGCACCGCGCTCCGCGGCGGCCAGCCGCACGCCGGCGCCAGCCAGGAGGTCAGCGCCGAGGTTGGCGCGCTGCTCGACCAGCTCACCAGCGATCCGGCCGTGCAGCAGCGCCGTCGCCAGCGCCAGCGCCGTCCCGGGCGCGATCCGCAGCAGGTTCAGGCGGTGGCCGAGGCCGTCGCATCCGCCGAGCCGGTCGGAGCGGTGAGCCTGCGCGACGACGACGAGCAGGGCGCGCACCGGAACCGCCGGCGCCGCCAGCGCGACCGCCAGGGCCGCCAGCGCCGTCCCGGCGGCCCCGATCAGGAGCGCATGGACGAGCCGATGATGCGCGAGGACGACGTCCTCACCGAGGTTGCCGGCATCCTGGACGTGCTGGAGAACTACGCGTTCGTCCGCACGTCCGGCTATCTGCCCGGCCCCAACGATGCGTACGTCTCGCTGTCGTTGGTGCGCAAGCATGAGCTGCGCAAGGGCGACGTCATCACGGGCGCCGTCCGCGTGCCGCGCGAGGGGGAGCGCACCCAGAAGTTCAGCCCGCTGGTGCGCCTGGATACCGTCAACGGCACCCCGCCCGATCGCATGCACGGGCGTCCAGACTTCGCCAAGCTCACGCCGCTGTACCCGCAGGAGCGGCTGCGCATGGAGACGACGCCGAACAACATGACCGGGCGCATCATCGACATGGTCGCCCCGATCGGCAAGGGCCAGCGTGGCCTGATCGTGTCCCCGGCCAAGGCCGGCAAGACGATGGTGATGCAGAACATCGCCAACGCGATCACCGCGAACAACCCCGAGGTGTACCTCATGGTGGTGCTGGTGGACGAACGTCCCGAGGAGGTCACCGACTTCCAGCGCGCCACGACGGCGGAGGTCATCGCGTCCACGTTCGACCGCCCGGCCGAGGATCACACGATGGTCGCCGAGTTGGCCGTCGAGCGTGCCAAGCGCTTGGTCGAGCTGGGCCACGACGTGGTGATCCTGTTGGACGGCATCACGCGGCTGGGCCGCGCGTACAACCAGGCCGCACCGGCGTCCGGACGCATCCTGTCCGGCGGCGTCGACTCCGCGGCGCTGTATCCGCCCAAGAAGTTCTTCGGCGCGGCCCGCAACATCGAGAACGGCGGCTCGCTGACGATCCTGGCTACCGCGCTGGTCGAGACTGGCTCGCGCATGGACGAGGTCATCTTCGAGGAGTTCAAGGGCACCGGCAACATGGAGCTGAAGCTGTCGCGCCAGCTGGCCGACAAGCGCATCTTCCCGGCCATCGACGTGGACGCCTCGGGCACCCGCCGCGAGGAGCTGCTGATGGGTCGCAACGAACTCGACATCATCTGGAAGCTGCGCCGCGTGCTCGCCGGGCTGGAGGATCAGCAGGCCCTGGAGATGCTGTTGCAGCGCATGCGCAAGACGCAGAGCAACGCCGAGTTCCTCGTCGTGATCTCCAAGACGACACCCGGGACGGTCTAGGCGCAACGCGCCGCGTGGGGCGGTCGGGCGACCGAATCGATACCAAATCGATATCAACCCCGATTGACCCTCCATTCGGCCTCCCGGTAGACTGAGGGGTCGCTGTCGGCAGTGCTTCGCCTCGCTTCACATGGCGCGGCGGAGTCGGTTGGCGGCGGCACCAATATCCAATCAATAATCCGAAAGCCACTCAATGACATCCACAACCCAGGCCGCGTCTAGCGTCGCGGTCGACGACATCGGCTCGCCTGAGGCGTTCGAGGCCGCTGTCGACTCCACCATGAAGTACTTCAACGACGGCGACATCGTCACCGGCACCGTGGTCAAGATCGACCGCGACGAGGTACTGCTCGACATCGGCTACAAGACCGAAGGCGTGATTCCCGCCAAGGAACTCTCCATCAAGCACGATGTCGATCCCAACGACGTCGTCAAGGTGGGCGACACCGTCGAGGCGCTCGTCCAGCAGAAGGAGGACAAGGAGGGTCGTCTGATCCTGTCCAAGAAGCGCGCCCAGTACGAGCGCGCCTGGGGCACGACCGAGAAGATCAAGGAGGAGGACGGCGTCGTCACCGGCACCGTCATCGAGGTTGTCAAGGGTGGCCTCATCGTCGACATCGGCCTGCGCGGCTTCCTGCCGGCGTCGCTGGTCGAGATGCGCCGCGTCCGCGACCTGCAGCCGTACATCGGCCAGCAGATCGAGGCCAAGATCATCGAGCTCGACAAGAACCGCAACAACGTGGTGCTGTCGCGCCGGGCCTGGCTGGAGCAGACGCAGTCCGAGGTGCGCACCAACTTCCTCAACAACCTGCAGAAGGGCCAGATCCGCAAGGGCGTCATCTCGTCCATCGTCAACTTCGGCGCGTTCGTCGACCTGGGCGGCGTGGACGGCCTGGTGCACGTCTCCGAGCTGTCCTGGAAGCACATCGACCACCCGAGCGAGGTCGTCGAGGTCGGCCAGCCGGTCTCCGTCGAGGTCTTGGACGTCGACCACGACCGCGAGCGCGTCTCGCTGTCGTTGAAGGCGACGCAGGAGGATCCGTGGCAGACCTTCGCTCGCACGCACCAGCTGGGCGAGATCGTGCCCGGCAAGGTCACCAAGCTCGTCCCCTTCGGCGCGTTCGTGCGCGTCGAGGACGGCATCGAGGGCCTGGTGCACGTGTCGGAGCTGGCCGAGCGCCACGTCGAGATCCCCGAGCAGGTGGTCACCGTCGGCGAGGATGTCATGGTCAAGATCATCGACATCGACCTGGAGCGCCGCCGCATCTCGCTGAGCCTCAAGCAGGCCAACGAGGGCGTCGACATCGCCGCGGACGACTTCGATCCGTCGCTGTACGGCATGACCGCCAGCTACGACGAGAACGGCAACTACATCTACCCGGAGGGCTTCGATCCGGAGACCAACGACTGGAAGCCGGGCTACGAGGAGCAGCAGGCTGCCTGGGAGGCGCAGTACGCCGAGGCGCACGCCCGCTGGGAGGCGCTGAAGAAGCAGGCCGCCGAGGCCGAGGCCGCCGATCACGACGCCGCCGTGGAGGAGGGCTCGGCCACGAGCTACTCGTCCGCGTCGCCCGCCGCCCCGGCCAGCACGCTGGCCTCCGACGAGGCCCTGCAGGCCCTCAAGGAGAAGCTGACGGGTTCCGCCGACTAGTCACGCATCATCATGGAGAGCGGGCTCGGTCCTTCGGGATCGGGCCCGCTCTCGCGTGTCCCACGATGTGTGTCGCGCAGCGCCGCGCGGCGTGGCGAGCGTACAGTGGATAGATGCAGAAACTAGGACGCCGCATCTACTTGCCGCGCTAGTTCCGCCTTCTGATTCGTGGGGCTCGGGTGCCCTGAGTGTCGAGGAGATCATCGTGTCGTACCTGTCGGCGTATGTCGGCCCGCTGAAGTGTGCTGCGATCAACGCCTGGATGAAGCAGCAGGGAGGCACCCTGTACGCCGACGAGCGGCAGTGGTACTTCACTGCCTACAACGGGAACACATTCGGGGTGACTCAGCCGGATGCGGACGGCACAGGCGGCGGCGAGGCGCACGGGCACGGCCTGTGGCTCGAGTTTGCGGACGAGGAGGTGTCCGTCAGCGCCTACACGCAGCGATACACCGCGGCCTACACCGAGATCTGTTCGAGGATCGACGGCGTGTTGGACGGTTTCGACGACATTCCCGATGGGAGCGTCTTCGATGCCTCGATCGACGATATGGGGAAGCTCATGGCCGAACTCACGGCTCCGGACTCCACCACATCCGGGGGCGGCTCGGCGTTCTCGAGCGCCTGGACGACCTTGAGTAACGTGCTCATCAACAGCACCGACGGGATGTCGGGGCAGACGGTGGCAGCCTTCAATCGATTCATCAACGGCCTTCCCATGGTGATCGGCAACTTCGGCGCGGTGGTGACCGCGCTGTGCGCGTCGATGAGCGGGGAACGAATGCTGTATGAGAAGGCGCAGGCCGACGTGGTGCGGCTGGTGAAGAATGCGACGGCCGATTTCGCCGCGTACGCGGCGCTTCCGCCCCCGGGGTTCAGCGCCGACTGGTCGAGCGTCTTCGGCGTCGTCGAAGCCCTGCTGGACGGTGCGGCCGTCATCTTTCCCGAGGCTGCCATCCCGCTCGGGGTGACGTCGATGGTGGTGAAGATCGTGGACGATGTCTCCGATGGCGCGCCGAAGCAACCCAGCGCTCCGGTGGCGGCCACGTACGACGACACGCTCGCGGCGCTCATCGGGGGGCTCGCCGACATGAACTCCGCATTCCGTCAGGAAGAGGACGGCGGGCGGCAGGCCATGGTCGACAATGTTGGTCTCATCACGTCGAATGACGGCGGATCTTTCAAGCTCGGCGACCCGCTGGGTTCTGTGGACACCCCGAACGAGTTCGGCACGTCGGCGCAGGTCACACTGGCCGTCTCGGAAGGGCAACGCGACTCCATCTGCCTGCAGCTCCAAGACATCGTCGATACGGTGGTCTCGCCGGCGAAGGCGCAGCTGTACGACCAGGTGCTGTCGGCCCCGTGGATTCGGCCCGCGAACATCGGGCTGTCGCCGACCGGGTATCTGCCGCAATGGGCGGACGTGGCGTGGTGCCTCTACGACTGCCTGGGCGACCTCGCGAACGACCTGGCAGATGTCAAACAGCGGTTCTACTTGGCGGTCACCGCCATCATCGACAACGACACGGACGCGGCCAGCCAGTTGTCGCAGTACGCCGCGCAGATGGATCCACAGATCGCCTCCGGCGATCAGTCCGAGATCCCATCATGGCTGCATCAGCACACTCCAGGAGGAATCGGTGGCTACTGAGACAGCGTCTGGAACCGCACGCGTCGCCCCGCTCTCGCCGTCGCGGGCGGGCGCGGTGATCGGCGGCGTCTTGATCGCACTCGTCGGCGTCTGGAACCTTGCGCACCCCGGGGTGTTCGGAGAGCCGCCCGCATTGGCCTGGCTCGGGTCTGTCGGCGAGCAGGGCGACTCGACGTCATGGGACGGTATCCTGCTCGGCGCGGCCATGGCGGTCGCGGCGGTGTGGATCGTGATCGGCGTCCTCGTGTGCGTGGCGGCTCGGCGCCGGCTTCGGCTGGTGGCCGCGATCGCCCTGGCGGCGTGGGTGCTGTTCCGCGTCACGTGCGCCGTGGAGAGCTGCGTGTGGCTGGTCAAGCAGGGCGGATGGGTCTGGTCCTTCGGCGTGGTGGCGAACGTGGTGACGCCCTGCCTGATCGCGGTGGCGCTGGGCCTGTGCGTCGGCATGGCGGGATCGACTCCCGCGTCTGCGGCGCTGCGGATCTGCGGCGTCGTCCTGCTCGCGATCGTGATGGTCGACCAGCTCTTCGAGATGCTCCGTGGTGGGCTGGTCGCCAACCCGTGGCTGGCGATCGGCGACGAGTCGCTGTACGGTCCGGCGCCGTGGCTGCCGATTCTGGAGGAGTGGTTGCCTTCCCTGCTGCTGTGCGCGGGGTGGCTCGTGGTGATGGTTTCCGCCACGTCTCGGGGCGACGCCGGCTCCGGCACAGGGGACACCCCGGTCGTTGGTCAGTTCGCGGGGGACGGGGCGCCGTCCTCGTTCGCGGCCTAGCCCCCGGGCCCGTGCGCGGCTGAGTCCGTGGCAGGATGGACGCCGTGAACACACTGCGCATCGGGCTGACGGGGGGCATCGCCTCCGGCAAGTCGAGTGTGGCCCGGTTGCTGGCGCAGCGCGGGGCGGTCATCATCGATGACGACGTGCTGGCGCGGGAGGTGGTCGAGCCGGGGACGCTGGGGCTGGCCCAGGTGGTCGCCCGGTTCGGGCCCCAGGTGCTGCATGCGGACGGATCGCTCGATCGGGCCGAGTTGGCGTCGCGGGTCTTCGCAGACGATCAAGCTCTGGCCGATCTGAACGCGATCATCCATCCGCTGGTCGAGCAGCGCGAATGGGAGCTGGACGCGGCGGCCCCCAACGGGGCGATCGTGGTGCACATGGTGCCGCTGCTGGTCGAGGTGGGCTGGCAGCACCGGTTCGACCAGGTGATGGTCGTCGACGTGCCCCCGGATGTGCAGACCGAGCGGCTGATCGGGCGCGACGGCGCGTCGCCGGAGCAGGCCCGGGCCCGTGTCGCCGCGCAGGTCGGACGCGGGGAGCGGCTGGCCGCCGCCGACGTGGTGATCGACAACTCCGGCGACCTCGACGCCACGGCCGCGCAGGTGGACGCCTGGCTGGCCAGCCAAGGACGGCGTCCGTCCGGAATCCTGATCGTGGTGCGCCACGGCGAGAGCGAGTACAACCAGTCGGGCACCTGGACGGGCATCACCGACGTGGACCTGACGCCCAAGGGGCACGCCGACGCGCGGGCGATGGGGCAGCTGCTGGCCGATGTGCGGCTCGACCGCGCGTACACCTCCTGCCTGCGCCGGGCCAGCCAGAGCCTGGACGACCTGCTGGCGTCCCACGGCGGGCGTCCACACTGCCGCAAGACCGCGGCGCTCAACGAGCGCGACTACGGCGATTACACCGGGCTGAACAAGTGGCAGATTCGCGACCGGGTGGGGGAGCACGAGTTCCACGACATTCGCCGCGCATTTGACGCGGAGATCCCGAACGGCGAGACGCTGCGCGACGTGGCCGAGCGCGTCATCCCGTGGTATCGCGAGGTGGTCGTGCCGCAGCTGCTGGCCGGGCGCAACGTCCTGATCGTGGGCCACGGCAACTCCGACCGCGTGCTGCGCAAGTATCTGGAGCGGGTCGACGACGTCGCGGTCGCCGACCTGGAGATGGACTTCGACAAGATCCATCTGTACCGCATCGGCCCCGATGGCCGAGTGGTGGGTGAACCCGAGGTGCGCCAGCTTGCGGACGTGGGACGATCCCGCGGCGGCCATCGATGACGCGTGGCAGCACGCCTGCCGCCCGTGAGATCCGGGTGATCTGAACGCCAGGGGCAGTCTGCGAAAACTGTCAGAGGCGGCACGTACGCTGGAAGCATGCGTCCAGTGACCGATGTGCAGCGCCGGGTGGCCCCCTTCAAGGTCCATGCCGACTTCGAGCCGTCCGGCGACCAGCCGGCTGCGATCGACGAGCTGCAGCGGCGCATCGAGGCCGGTGAGAACGACGTCGTCCTGCTGGGCGCGACGGGCACCGGCAAGACGGCGACGATCGCCTGGCTGGCCGAGCGCGTGCAGCGCCCCATGCTGGTGATGCAGCCGAACAAGACGCTGGCGGCTCAGTACGCCAGCGAGCTGCGCCAGTTCTTCCCCGACAACGCCGTCGAGTACTTCGTCAGCTACTACGACTACTACCAGCCCGAGGCGTACAT
>WRGV01000026.1 GCA_009787035.1 Propionibacteriaceae bacterium
GCATTCGGGCCTGGATAGACCATCCAGCAGCGCTCCCAATGAGGGTTCAGTCGCGAGACCAGCACGCAGGGACGGTCCAGCGGCAGCTTGGAGCTCTGGATTGTTTCGCCATCGACCAACTCGGGCATGGCACCCGCGTCGAATGCGGGCAGTGAGTAGTGCTCGACCGGTCCGGCGGGACGAGTCTGACTACTCTCCATGGCCGCAGCGATTACCGACAGCGGCACCGCACCCCTGCTCGTCGCTGCCACCGATCGTGCCAAGTCTTCCAGGATGGCCACCTGTGTGCGGTCGGTTTCGATGAGGTCGTCGAGGGAGCCGAGGACGGCGGCGATCCGGCGCTGCTCTGGTAGGGGTGGGAACCGCACAGGTACCTCCCGCACGTCAGCGACATTGAGGTGAGCCACCGTAGAGCCTGCCGAGCGGTCGGCCATCCATTGCTGAGCGTCACGGCCCAGTAGATAGCCGTGCAAGAAGCCATTATTGATCTGCGCAGTCTTTACGCGGACGAGAACGGTGCGCTGACCGAGACAGGTGGGCATCTGAGGATTCACTTGCGCAACCTGCCCGACAGGGGCTTCCCGAGCGAGCACAAGGTCGCCGCCTCTGAGGACGGCTCGGCGGCTCCATGATTCGAAGGTGTCGTGCGTAACCCTCTTGGCGGTGGCGTAGTTGATCCGACCGTCGATCAGGTCGGGTGTCCCCACCGAGTAGGCGTATTCCTGACCGATCGGTGCTTCTGGCGCGGTCTTGTGTTCGCAGTCGACAACGTCCGCCAAATCTCCGAGCGGCGCCTCAGCCCACTCACTCATCGCCGACCACCAGGCTATTTAGCGCTGCCAGCACTTTCTCCTGGAGTTCCGCGCGCTGGGCGAAACCCTGGCGTACCTCGTCCCGAAGCCGGGCGATCTTCTCGTCCAACGGTTCGCCGTCGTCCTCGACCTGCTCAGAACCCACGTACCGGCCGGGTGTCAGCACGTAACCGTTCTCCGCGATCTCGGCGGTCTTGACGACGCGGCAGAAGCCCGGCACGTCGTGATACGCCACAGCGGGATCACCCGTGCCGCGCCAGGCGTGGTACGTCCCGGCGACGCGGGCGATGTCCTCGTCCGAAAACGTCCGCAGGGTGCGCGTTTCCATATGTCCCAAGTTGCGGGCGTCCAGAAACAGCGTCTCGCCTTGCCGGGGCCGCGTCTCGGCGCCGTTGCGCACGGCGCGCTTGTTCTTGGTCAGGAACCACAGGCACACGGGAATCTGCGTGCCGTAGAACAGCTGCGGCGGCAGGGCGACGATGCACTCGACGACGTCCGCGCTCACCATGGCGCGTCGGATGTCCCCCTCGCCGTTCTGCTGGCTCGACAGCGACCCGTTGGCGAGCACCGTCCCGACGGTGCCGGTCGGTGCGCAGTGCCACAGGAAGTGCTGCAGCCACGCGTAGTTCGCATTCTGGACGGGCGGTGCGCCGTAGACCCAACGCGGGTCGGTGCGCAGCCGCTCCCCACCCCACTTGGAGTCGTTGAATGGCGGGTTGGCTAGCACAAAGTCGGCCTTGAGGTCGGGGTGCGCGTCGGCATGGAACGAGTCACCCCACTGCGCGCCCAGGTTGCCCTCGATGCCGCGCACGGCCAGGTTCATCTTGGCCAGCCGCCAGGTCGTCGGGTTCGACTCCTGTCCGAAAACCGAAATGTCGTTGCGCACGCCGCCGTGTGCCGCGACGAACTTATCGGCCTGCACGAACATGCCGCCCGACCCGCACGCCGGGTCGAGCACCCGGCCGTGGTACGGCTGCAGCATCTCGACCAGCAGCTGCACCACCGGACGCGGCGTGTAGAACTCGCCGGCCTTCTTGCCCTCGCGCCCGGCGAATTGTCCCAGGAAGTACTCGTAGACGCGCCCCAGCACGTCCAGATCCTTGAATTCGGACGAGGCGAGATCCTGCCGGCTGAACGTGTCGATCAGCCCGCCGATGGCCTCCGGCACAAGTTCGCGCTGCGTGTAGTTCTTCGGCAGCACCCCGCGCAGCGTCGGGTTCTCGCGCTCGATGGCCTCCATCGCGTCGTCCACCCGCTTGCCGATGTCGGGCAGCTTCGCGGCCGCGCGCAGATCTTCCCAGCGGTGATGCTCCGGCACCCAGAACACGCCCTCGGCGGTGTATTCGTTGCGGTCCTCCAGCACCGAGCGTTTCGCCTCGTCGGTGGGCATGAAGTAGTCGGACGACGACGGGTCGTTCACCAGCCGCGCCAGTTCGTCGCGGCGCACGGTGAACGTGTCCGACACGTACTTCAAGAAGATCAGCCCGAGCACCACGTGCTTGTAGCTGGCCGAATCCATCTTGCCGCGCAGCTCGTCCGCGGCGTCCCACAGCGCGGCCTCCAGCGGCTTGGGTGTCTGCGGCTTGGTCTTCCTTGGCACAGCGCTCCTTCGCTCGGATCCAGTGACGATTGTTCCATCCCGGTGGCATCTGGCGTACGCGAGCCACCGTCTCACGCCAATTTTCGTTTTGGCCGTTTCCGTGACAGGATCGCCGCATGAGCATGACGACAGTGGATCGCACCCAAGAGACGGTGCTGCCTCCCAGCGATCCGAGCCTCATCAAAGATATCGAAACGTTCCTGGCCGCTCATGGGCATGCTCGCATTATCGCGCCGGACGGCACGAGCACAGCCATTCCGGACGAGGTCTACGGTGTGTTGCAGCTGGTGGCCCAGGCGATGTCGCGAGGATCTGCGGTGACGGTCGCGCCGGTGTCCATGAAGCTGACGACGAGCCAAGCGGCTGACATCCTGGGCGTTTCTCGGCCGACGCTCGTGCGGCTCCTTGAAGACGGTGCCATTCCGTATGAGCAGCCGCGTCGGCACCGTCTGCTCCGTTTGGATGATGTGCTGTCCTACAAGCAGAGCCGAGGCGACCACCGCCGCGAGATCCTGGCCGAGGTGACAAGGCAGGCGGTTGCCGACGGACTCTACGACGACGATACGTTTGACATGTACGTGGACGCGCTGGATGAGGCCAGGCACACCGAGGCTGGGCACGCGCGGGAACCGTGATGTTCTCCGCCTTCCTCGACGCGAACGTCCTGGTGCCGGTCACGTTGACCGACACCATTCTCCGCTGCGCTGAACGAGACGTTTTCAAGCCGTTGTGGTCGGAGCAGGTGTTTCGCGAGGCACAACAGGCGATCCGCAGGGTCAGACCTGAGCTTTCGCCTGCCCGCGTCAGCTATCGATTCGACTGCATGACCGACTCGTTCCCATCGGCGTGTGTCACAGGCTATGAAGGGCTCATGGATGGGGTGGCACTGCCAGACCCTGCGGACCGTCACGTCGTCGCGGCGGCCATGAGGTCAGGGGCAGATCTGATCGTCACCCGGAACCTCAAGGACTTCCCTGAGGCCCAGTTGGTGTCGGTCGGGCTTGAAGCCGTGGATCCGGACTGTTTCTTGCAGGACATGCTCGATCTCGACCCGAAGGCCGTTCACTGGGCTGTGGCTAGTCAGGCTCTGGATGCGGGCAGTCCTCCGCGAACCGAGAGTGACATTCTGGCCGCACTGAGCCGGATCGGGCTCGTTGGTTTCGCTGCCGACTATCGGATGCGCTTCCTCACCCCCGCTGAGCAGCCCGATCCACGAACCGCTCAGCATTGACGACGACGCGGGTATGGACGCCGCGCCCGACCAGTCCGGCGCTGTCGGCGGCGCTGACCTCGAAGTCGATCTGTCGCCCGGACACGGCGGTGACCGTGGCCGTGGCCGTCACCGAACCACCGACCGGGGTGGCAGCGGTGTGTTCGAGGTCGATGCGCGTGCCCACCGACGTACATCCCTCGCCCAACGCCCCAGCCAGGCACAGACACGCCGCCTGTTCGCACAACCCGATCAGCACGGGGGTCGCCAACACCGGCAGGTCTCCGCTGCCGACCGCCTGTGCCGTGTCGGACGGCGTCACGGTCGCCGTCACGCTGGCCGTTACGCCGACGGCGAGATCGGTTCCCGGGGCGTGGGGACGCCGTCCGTCGCCCGCCGTGTGCTCGTTGTCGCCCATGTGTGCCCCTCTCCCGGGGTCGTCCGAACAACGACCCCGCCGGGTCAAGCCCCTTGTTCACAGCGTATAATAGTCATCAGGTGTTGGGTTGTTGAGCGCGCGAATCACCATTGCGGCGAGTCTGCCCCCTGGTCCTGGATCGGCGTAATACGGATTCTGCGCGATGATCCGACCGGACACCACACGCAGAGCAACCATGAACAAAAGAATGTCGATAAAACGCTGAATATGACACAGACGATGACGCACACAGAACCAACCGGTCAGACCGGCGCCGAACAGTCGGCCAGTCAACCCACCACCCCGGTGAAGCGCAAGGGCGTCGACTACAAGTGGATCGCACTGTCGAACACGACGCTGGGCGTTCTGTTGTCGGCGACGACCAGCAATATCATGCTGATCTCGCTGCCGGCGATCTTCCGCGGGATGAACGTGAATCCGCTGTCGTCGGGCGGTGTGAACTACATGCTGTGGATGCTCATGGGCTTCACGGTCGTCACCGCGACGCTGCAGGTCACGTTCGGCCGCCTGTCCGACATGTTCGGACGAGTCCGGCTCTACAATCTGGGTTTCGCCGTTTTTACGGTGGCGTCCATTCTGCTGTATTTCACCCCTGATTTCGTGCCATCGGGCGGTGGCAGCACGGGCCTGACGTTGCTCATCATTTTCCGCCTGCTGCAGGGCGTGGGTGCGGGCTTCCTGTTCGCCAACAGCATGGCGATCATCACGGACGCTTTCCGCGCCACCGAGCGTGGCATGGCGCTGGGCCTCAACCAGGTCGCCAGCATCGGCGGCACGCTGCTGGGCCTCATCCTCGGCGGCATTCTGTCGGCCATCGACTACCGTCTGGTCTTCCTGGTGAGCGTGCCGATCGGCCTGTTCGGCACGGTGTGGGCGTACGTCAAGCTGAAGGAGCAATCCAAGCCTGACAGGGGGCAACGCATCGACTGGCTGGGCAACGCGACGTTCGCGATCGGCCTGACGATCCTGCTGCTGGGCCTGACGACGGCCATCCAGCCGTACGGCGGCTCGACGATGGGCTGGAGCAACCCGCTCGTGCTCACCGGCATCTTCGGCGGCATCGTGCTGCTGATCGCCTTCGCGATCATCGAACTGCGCGTCGATCAACCGATGTTCCATCTGCGGCTTTTCCGCATCCGCGCCTTCGCCTGCGGCAATATCAGCCTGTTCCTGTCGTCGATCGCCCGCGGCGGCCTGCAATTCATTCTGGTCATCTGGCTGCAGGGCATCTGGCTGCCGCTGCACGGCTACAGCTTCGAATCGACGCCGCTGTGGGCGGGCATCTACATGTTGCCGATGTCGGCCGGATTCTTCGTCGCCGGCCCGGTGTGCGGACGCCTTTCCGACCGCTACGGCGCCCGCTGGTTTGCCACCGGCGGCATGGTTCTATCGGCCATCGGATTCCTCGCCTTGAACCTGTTGCCGTTTGACTTCAAGTTCGTCGGATTCTTCTTCATCCTGTTGATCCTGGGCCTGGGCATGGGAATGTTCGCCGCCCCCAACAGCAGCGCAATCATGAACTCGGTGCCCAATGCCGACCGCGGCGCGTCGTCCGGAATGCGCTCGACATTCCAAAATGCCGGCATGTCGCTATCCATGGGCCTTTATTTCACGATTCTGATCATCGGCATGTCGCACCATCTGCCGTCGGTGCTGCAAGGCGGACTGCTCAATGCCGGCGTCCCGGCCGTCCAGGCCGACCAAATCGCGCACATGTCGCCAACCGCCGCCCTGTTCGCCGCATTCCTGGGCTACAACCCGATGAAGACGCTGATTCCCGACAATGTGATGAGCGCCCTGCCGCAGGCGACACAGCACACGCTGCTGTCCAACTCGTTCTTCCCGGACGCGATCGCCCCGGCCGTCATGTCCAGCCTGCACATCGCCTTCTGGATCAGCGTCGGTCTGTCGGTCATCGCCGCGGTCGTGTCGTTCATGCGCGGCGGCCGTTACGTCTACAGCGAAGACAAGTCGCACGCCCACAAGCACTGACCGAACAGTCCGGACGCCCGTGCGGACGGACGACGCGCCGACGCCCGCGGTGGCGTTCCAGCCCCGCTGTCAGCAGCGAATGCCCGGATGTGCGGCGAAGCCGGGTGGTAGCATCCTGAGCTATGGGCGTCGCGCAGCTGTCAAGAACCGCCAGGTCTGACTGGCGGCGCACGGCTGTCATCGTCGTGCTCATCGCGGCGCTGGCCGCGGCGGCGGGCATCGTCATCTGGATGACCAGCCGCGCCACACCGCCGCCCGCCACCAATGCCGACCCGGCAGGCAACGCCCAGGCGCCCGTCCTGGCCGCGCCGCCACCGGCGTCCTCTGTGGCAGTGTGGGCCAGCCTGTCGCCCATTTCGACACTGCCGGGTTCGAGCGCGTCGACCGATTCGCCCGCCAGCCCCAGCGCGACGACGGCATCGTCCAGCTCCACCCAGCCGGCCGGCAACACGGCGAACAGCACGGCCTACGTCCCGCCGAACCAGAACCAGGCGGGGAACCAGAACCAGGCGGCCAATCAGAACCAGCCGGCCACCCAAAACCGGCCGGCCACCCAGAATCAGCCGGTCAAGACCACCGCCAAGGCGCCGGCAACGACGAAAGCCGCGACGACCAAGCCGCCGACCACCAAGCCCGCCGAGTCGTCCACCACCAAGCCGGTCGACGTCCCGACCACGTCGCAGCCGACGACCGAATCCGTGCCGACGACGTCCGACGGCCAAGGCGAGACGACGGGCAACGGCGAGGGTGGCGAGCAGGAAGCCGGTCAGAACGGCTGAGGGTGCTGCAGCGCCCAGTGGTACATCGCGATCGCGGCGGCCGCCCCGGCATTGAGTGAGCGCGTCGATCCGTGTTGCGTGATGGCCACGAGCCGCTCGCATACGTCCACCATCGCGCGCGTGAGGCCCGGGCCCTCGGATCCGAACACCAGGCAGCAGGCTTCGGGCAGTGCGGACGTCTCCAGCGGCACGCAGCCGGGCAGGTTGTCGACCCCGATCAGCGCGAGCTGATGGTCGGCGCACCAAGTTGCCAGCGCGGCTTCGTCCTCATGGTGCGTGACGTGCAGATAACGGTCGGTCACCATCGCGCCGCGACGGTTCCAGCGGCGCCGTCCCACGATGTGCACGCCGGCGACGTTGAACGCGTTGGCCGTGCGCACGACCGAGCCGATGTTGAAGTCGTGCTCCCAGTTCTGGATGGCCACGTGCAACCCGGCGCGGCGGGTGTCCAGATCGGCGACGATCGCCGCGACGCTCCAGTAGCGGAAGCGGTCGGCGACGTTGCGCCGGTCGCCGTTCGCCAGCAACTCCGGGTCGAGCCGCGGGTCGTCCGGCCACGGCTGCGGGCAGGGCCCGACGCCCGGATCGGACAGCGCCGCGATGTCGTCCTCGCTGAGCAGCGCGCGGGAAGCAGTGTCGTCCATGGTTGGTAGGTTACCGTTGTAGCACCATGAACGCGCTCAACGACCTTGTCGCAAACGCCGGCCTCGTGCCGATGCTGCTGCCCGCCTGGCTCAACCCTGAACACATCATCAACGCCCTCGGCAACTGGGCGCTGTGGGGCGTGGCCGTCATCGTCATGATCGAATGCATCTTCTTCCCGATCCTGCCCGGCGACTCGCTGCTGTTCACCGTCGGCATGTTCGTGTCGCTGGGCAGCATCCACTTCGGCGGCCTGGCCAGCGGCTGGGTGCTGCTGATCTGCATCGTCGTGCTGATCATCGCCGCCATCGCCGGCAACATCGGCGGCTACTGGTTGGGCAGCCTGATCGGGCCGCCCATCTTCAAACCCCGACCCGGGCTGGTCGGACGCATCTTCAACCCCGTCTACGTGGACAAAACCCACGCCTTCTTCGAGAAACACGGCAACCAGGCGCTCATTTTGGCCCGCTTCGTGCCCGTCGTCCGCACCTTCGTGACGATCATCGCCGGCGTGTCCAAGATGGGCTTTCGCATGTTCATCCACTACACCGCCATCGGCGGCGTGATCTGGGTGGCCGTCGTCACCGTGCTCGGATACTTCCTCGGCCAGGTGCCGTTCATCCATAACAACATCGAGGCCGCGCTGGTGCTGATCGTGCTGATCTCGGTCATCCCCATGGTCATCGAGTACCTGCGGCACCGCAAGGAGAACGCCGCGCAGCCCGAGGCCGCCGAGTAGGGACGGACGCCGCGGCCCGGCCCGGGTGCCGAGTTGGGCCACAGGCGCATGCGTCCACTACCATGGGACCGCGTCCCCATCGTCTAGCGGCCCAGGACTCAGCCCTTTCAAGGCTGCAACGGCAGTTCGAATCTGCTTGGGGATACTGGGTTTGTGCCTGGCGTCGTTGCAGCCGCCCTTGCCTACCTGGCGTAGGCGCCGCCCCGCGTTGGATCGCGGGGTCGGGCGTCTGTCGCCTCGCCAGACGCAAACCCAGGTGAGTCACGGGCCTGGTCGGCGGCTGCCCGGGACAAACTTGCTTCTCGGACCTCGGAATCGGCCGAAAATCGCCGATTTCGCGGTCTCAGCATCCTGTTTGTCCCTCCGGTGGGCCCTGAGCCGCCTCGTTCGTACACTGAAGGGGTAGTCAGAGGGGGCGCAACGCCAGCGGAGAGGGTGCGTGGTGACGGTGACGGGCCGGACACGGGTGTGCGCAGCCATGTGCGTGCTCGCTGTGTCGGCGCTGGTGGCGTGTGGGACAACCACACCGGCAGCGCCGGGCGTTTCACCATCGGTCAGCGCGGCGCCGGTGACGACGCCAACGCCATCGGTGCCCACTACCATGGGGCGGCTGGTCGGCGGCGTGTACACGGTGGGCGGCCCGACACAGCCCGCGACGGCCACGCCGATGCCGGCCCCGACGCCGCGCCCGATAGCAGCGACGGTGATCGCGATGCCTCAGGGCGGCACCAACGGCCAGGGCTACGAGACGACCTGCGCAGCCGACGGGTCGTACAGCCTGACACTGCCGCCAGGCACCTACGACGTGAGTGCGACGTTCGGCGCCCAGGACACGGGCCTGCACGCAACTCCGCGACAGGTGACCATCACGGCCGGCTCCACGACCCAGGTTGATCTGTCGTTCTACGTCCCGTGAAGTTATCCACACCCCTCCAGCCATTGTCGGTGCCCACCGTTAGGCTGGCTTTCATCGGGCCTCGCGTGCTGCCCGGTGGATCGGAAGCCCGTGACGAGGGAGAGCTGGGATGGAAGATGGCGTGACATGTCTGGCTACGCGGGCATGGTGGGCGACATTGTCGATGTGTTCGAGCGGGCGCGTCGGGCGGCCGCTCGGAGCGTCAACACTGCGATGACGGCGGCGTACTGGCTCGTAGGTCGCAGAATCGTGGAGGAGGAGCAAGGAGGCGCCGAACGGGCAGAGTACAGGGCCGGGCTACTGAGGCGTCTCGCATCTGACCTGACGGAGCAGCTGGGGCGCGGGTTCAGTCGCCAGAACCTCCAGCAGATGCGGCAGTTCTACCTCTTGTGGCCGCTACAGAAGATTTGCCAGACGGCGTCTGGCAAATCCGAGATCATGGTGATCGACCAGGTGGGGCCAGAGGTTGGTGTAGGCGGCGCTGCCGGTGCCCTCGCACTTCCAGACTGGGTGAAGGATGGTGAGAATCCGCCGATGGGGTTGATCGTCTGCGCAGAACAGGGTGCGGATGAGGTGCGCTACTCGCTGGAGTCCATCGGCGACCCTGTCCTGGCTACGCAGTACAGGCTCGCGTTGCCCGATGAGCGCATACTCGTCGGTGAACTGGTCCGCACGCGGACAGAACTGGAACGCCGATCGACACGAATGCCGTGACGGGATCAGCCGACGGGGCGGGTGAGGTCGTCCACCAGCTCGGCGGTGGGCAGGCTGAGCAGATCGGCGCCGGTGAGGATCAACTTCGAACGCCGCACGCCCGATCCGATCATGATTTCGGGCAGGCTGGCGATGCTGTCGTCGAGCCAGATGGGCCAGGCGGGGCCGAGGCCGACGGGTGTGATGCCGCCGTATTCCATGCCCGAGCTGGCGACCGCGTCGTCCATCGGCAGGAACGACGCCTTGTGCACATCCAGGCGCTTGCGGACGACGCCGTTGACGTCCACGCGATGGGAGCCCAGCACCATGCAGCAGGCCTGGTGCACGACGCCTTCGCGCTTGCCGGCGACCAGGACGGCGTTGCCCATGATGTCCAGCGGCAGCTCGAATGCCTCGCACAGCGCTTCGGTGTCAGACAGGCGGGGGTCGATCTCGATGACCTGGGCCGTGGGCAGGTATGTCCGCACGGCATCGAGGGTCGCGGGGGCCAGGAGCTCGGGGCGATCGACGGCCGGCTCCGGCCGGAATTGGTCGAACATGCTTCCACAGTGTAGGCGACCGAAGGTGTCGTCGGTGGGGGGCGTCGTTCTTCGGGACGACCGTGCGCAGCAGCACCGAGGAAGCATTGGCTTTCGCATGTCCTGGCTGCGGGCATGCGACCGTCACTGCGGAGCAGCAGCGACGGGCCCTGCGCCTGGATCGTCGTCGACGGGGTCGAACGCGACCTGTGGCTGACGCCCCGTTTGTGCTGCCAGTGCCCGCACTGCCGCAGCCATCTGGGCGTCGTGCGTCAAGACCGGCAAAGATCCGAGAGCGTTGGCGGTGGCCAGGTGAATCGCGTCGGCTGTGCGAATGATCGCTGGAAGCAGCACTGCGTCGTCGAGGATGGCCCGGGTGATCTCGACGCGGTGGACGCGGTCGAGCCACATCCGCGCCAGCGTCCAGTCGGCCTCGCTGCCATTGCGAAGATGCATATTGCGTAGCG
>WRGV01000027.1 GCA_009787035.1 Propionibacteriaceae bacterium
CGGCGGCACGGGCCCGGTTCTCCTGCGCGGTGAGCGTGACGATGTCGTGCGCGTAGCGTTCGGCCGAGTATTCCCACACGGCCCGCCACGACCCCGGATGCGTATCACGGTCCCAGACCGGCTCTGCTCTCAGGTTGGGGTTGTTGTCACGGTTGGCGCCCCATTTCGGGGTGAGCGTGTCGATGATCTGCCCGTCAGCGAACGCGTCCCCGTGCCAACGGAAACTGCCGGCCAGGTCGATGGGGGCTTTCACCATCCGTGATCCGACGATGAACCGGTGTCCGGCCTCGTCAAGGGCGGTCAGGTTCTTCTTCGGCAGCATGCCCGCGTCTGCGACGATCACGATGTTCTTGATGCCGTGCCGAACTGGTTGACCATCGGTACGATGGTGTCCGTCTCGGGGTGTTTCCCCTCGAAACATGCGACTTCCAGCGGGAACCCGCCCCTGTCGACCAGCAGGCCGACCACGACCTGGGGGTCCACGGACCGGTCTTTGCTGAACCCGACCTTGCGGAACTCGTCCTCCTTGGCGGCCTGGGTGCGCAGGGTTTATGCCGATGTCAAGGTTATGCCGATGTCATGGTGTTTGGCCTTGTCAGATTTGGGGGCGGCAGAGTCTGTGTCGGCATTATCTGGAGAGCTGGGTGGTTCGGGGGTTTTGCCTTCGGAGGTGTTGTGATGCGTGTTGTCCAGCTGGGTGGTCCCAGGGGGCTGTTGGTTGTGGTGGTGTTGTCCAGGTTGTGGGCCTGGGTCGTTGAGCAGGGATATGCGCCCGGGTCGGGTGTCCAGATCGTGACGGTGGCGGTCTGGTTGAGCGTGTGGATGGAGGACCACGGTCTCGGCTCGTCGGCCGTGGTGGACGACGCCATGTTGGACGAGTTGGTCGGCGGGTATGCGGCAGGGGTTCTTGGCTGTGCGACGGTGGTGGGCAGGATTCCTGCGGTACGTCGGTTCTTCACGGCGCTGGGCAACCGGTGTCCGAGGATGGCTGCGCTGCCGGGGTCTGTCTGGGTGGAGGCCGAGTTGGACGCGTGGGGGTGTTGGTAGCAGCGTCTGGGCGGCGTCACGCCGAGGGTGGTGGACACGCGCCGCTGGTGGGTGCGCGGGTTGCTGGTTGGGTTGGACGACGGCGCACGGGTGGTGTGGGAAGTGTTGGATGCAGGCGTGTTGAACCGGTACGTGTTCGAACGCGCGGCCGGGTGTTCGCTGGCGTCGCGGGCGTATCTGGTCGACGCGTTGCGGTCGCTGTTGCGGTGGGCGTTGGCGGCAGGACGCGTTGAGACGGATCTGACGCCGGGGATTCTGCGCGCGAGGATGTCGCGGGCCAGGCTGCCACGCGGGCTGGCGCCGGCGCAGGTCGATGCGATGGCCGCGGCGATGAACCCGGACCCGGTCGTGGACGCGCGTGACCGTGCGGTGGTCGTGATGCTGGCGCGGTTGGGGTTGCGTGCCGGGGAAGCGGCCGGGTTGAGCCTCGACGACATCGATTGGGCTGTCGGGCGGCTGCGGGTGGTCGGGAAGAACCAGCGCCGGCTGGTGTTGCCGTTGCTGGACGATGTCGGGCGGGTGTTCGTCGCGTGGCTGCGGCTGCGCCCGGTCGCGGAGGACCGGGCGGTGTTCGTGCGGTTGCGGGCCTCGATCCGTGGGTTGAGCGTGCAGGGGATCTCTGACATCGTCAAACATGTCGCTGAGCGTGCGGGCCTGGGTTTGGCGCATTCGTATCTGTGGCGGCACACGGCCGCGATGAACGTGATCAGCGCGGGCGGCATCCTGGTCGATGCCTAGGAACTGCTCGGGCATGCCAGCGCGGCCGCCATCTATGTGTATGCGCGGGCGGACCTGGTGTCGCTGCGGGTGCTGGCCACGTCGTTCGGGAGGGTGCCGTCATGAACTGGGACGAGCATCTTTCGGCCTATCTGCGCCAGCGGCGCGGGCTGGGGTTCCAGCTGATGTCGGTGGAACGCGCGCTGCGGGGCTTCTGCGCCTGGATGGAGGCCCGCGGCGGCGCTGATGTGTTCAGTCTCGACGACGCGGTGGCGTGGGCGCGGGGCCCGGCCGGCACGACGCCGGCGTACCAGGCCGGCCGCCTGTCGATGTTGCGCGGGTTTGCTGCCTGGCTGAACACCGTCGGCGTCGACGTGCCCGTCATCCCGGCGGGCTTGCTGCGGGCGGACGCCAACAGGGCGGTCCCGTACATTTACACGCAGGCCGACCTCGACGCGCTGTTGGCAGCGTGCCCGGGTATCTCCCGGACCAGTCGGGTTGGTGTGATGATGGGCACCCTGATCGGGTTGCTGGCTTCCACGGGGCTGCGCCCCGGGGAGGCGCTGAACCTGCGCGAGTCCGACATCGACGCCGACCAGGCCGTGTTGTTCGTGTCGAAAGGCAAAGGCTCGCTGGCCCGCCGGGCCGCGCGCAGCGCGGTGCGCGTCGCCGGGGGTTCGCGTCCGGGGCCCGGCGTCACGGGCGGTCTGGTGCTGCTGGCCATCCGCCCATGATAGCGTCGCGGCCTCGCCCCGCCCGGCATCGCCGCGTCGCCGTCCCCGCAGGGGAGACGGCCATGGCCTTGGCGCACCGGCCCATGTCATGGGGGCTCATCTGTCGGCGGTGGTGACGCCAGGGATCTGCGGGCGAAGAGATGTAACGATTTGATGACGATGCCGCGAAAAGCCGCGGCAGTCCTCGCAAGGGTAACCTTGTCTGGCAACGTGAAGCTCACTGGTAGACCAGAGATTCTGAAAGCCAAATTCGAACGGCAATCGTTCGGCGAAGGCCAACAAGAATCCTCTCCGGAGAACCAGCCGATTCCGGAAACCAAGCGCGAGTGCCAGCCGCTCGACCAAGCACCGAAAGGAACCATACAATGAGAAAGATCGTGGGAGCCACTATTGGTGGCATGATCATCATCGTTGCAGTGTTGGTGGGCGCAGTTACGCCCGCACATGCGGCGACTCATCCAGACCAGAAAGACTCCTTGTCCCGGCTCGTCGAACTGAATTCCGGCATCTCCGAGAATGAGATGCTGGAAGCGATCCAGGCGGTCGCCACCCAGACAGGCATGTCCGCAGAAGACGTCATGTGCCAGGCGCTGGCTGAGCCTTGATCCACCGTTGATCAGGGTTTGACATTAGGCCCGAATACAACGGAATGACCTTCTGGCAAGGTCTAATGATGTTTAGATGACAATCATGGAACCTGCCGATAAAGGTCACTTCGCAAGTGAAAGCATACCCCAGCCCCGCGCCCGTGTTCGACGACCCGAACCTGACCGGGCAGGCCGGTCTGGGGCCCGTGCTCGCCCTGGCCGGGCGGGCCGGCCTGGAAGAAGCCCTGTCCGGGCTGAGCGTGCCCGTGGCCAACCCGGGATTGAAGGCCCGCGCCGTGCTCGCCGGGATGCTGGCCGAGGCGGACAGCATCGACGACCTGGACGCGCTCCGCGCCGGGGCGACGCCCCGCCTGGTCAAGACCGTGCGCGCCCCGTCCACCCTGGGCAGCTATCTGAGAGGGTTCACCCACGGGCACGTCCGCCAGCTCGGAGCCGCCAACACCGCAGTGCTGGCGGGGCTGGCCCGGGCCGTGGCCGCGGCGATCGCCGTGATCCCCGAGACGGGGTGGATCCCGATCCTCTACCCCCAGGCGATCTGGGACCAAGACCAGCAGGCCTGGATCTGTGACGCCGAAGTCGCCGAAACCGGTTTCACCGCGTTCGCCTCGAAGCCTGAGGCCCAGCGGGTCAACGCCCGGCTGGTCGTGCGCTGCGTCAAACGGTTGGGCCCCGAGCTCCAGGACGCGCTGCTGCCCGGCTGGCGGCATCACCCGTTCATCACCAACTCGACCCTGGACGCCGTCGAAGCCGACCAGACACACCGACGCCACGCCGTCGTCGAGCAAGTCATCGAAGAACTCAAGAATGGCCCCTGGCGCACCTGCCCTCCGGGAAATACGTCGCCAACGCCGCCTGGGCCCAGTTCGCGATCATCGCGCACAACCTGCTGCGCGCCGCCGCGGTCGCCGCCGGGATGGTCACCGCCCGCGCGAACACCGTCCGCGTCGTCATCGTCAACATCCCCGGCCGCCTGGCCGTCACCGCCCGCCGCCTGCGGATGCACCTGCCCCGGGCCTGGCCATCAGAACACGACTGGCTGCAACTCGACCGCCTGGCCAACCAACGCGAATAACCCCCGACACCCCCTGCCAACCCACGACACGAGGAAGGACAACCGAACACCGAACCCCAGCCCGGACACCGGGCCGGACACTCACACCCCCGCCCCGACGCCAGCAAGACCCATGCCTCCGCAAGAAGTCACTAACGACATCGGTGGATCAAGGCTGAACGTGACTCGTCGCAAGTGGATAGCCGCAGTCAGGATGACAGCCCATCCAGCCCGGCACTATCAGGATCAACTGGGTGGGCGACGTCGGGGTGGCTGTCGCCGGTACGGCAGGAGAATGAAGTCTTTCGGACGAGTATTATGCGGAGTACAGCCTGAAGGTGGTGACTGATATGGGTGGCGAAGTGGGCTATGTCGACTTGCTGCAGCATCCGGCGACGCAGGCGCTGGCAGACAAGGCGGGCACGGAATGCAACGCGCGCTACCCCTTGTCGGCTAATAAGGCCAAACCGACTGTGGATGCTGCGGCCTACCAGCGGATGTTGCAGACCCGGGAGTGCCTGATCGCGCACGGTTACGCCATACCTGATCCCCCGAGCGAGGTGGCGTGGATCGACGCCGGCATGTACGGGGCGTGGAATCCCTACGTGGAGTTCATCGGTTCGGGAGCGCAGTACAAGATCCCGGAGGCGACGCTGTTCGCGTTGGACGCGGCTTGTCCGCAGCCGGGGGTGAACGATCAGGTTCAGGTGCCGTCGGAAGCGTATGCCAATGGAAACGGCTGAGCCGGTGCATGAGCCCGAGCTGATGCCGCCGGCGCCTGAGCCCGGGCACGAGCCCGCCCCGGAGCCATCCCGTGACCCCGTCGCCGAGACGGCGACGCCTTCGTCCGAACCCGCGCGGCGGCATGGCTCGCGTCGTGGCGTGGTGGTGTGGGCGACGACGGTGGTGGTCGCCGTGTGCGTGGGCCTGGTGTGCGGGCGGTGGGCGTTCGGCACGCCGAAGGTGACCGCGACGTCGGATGGGCCGGCGACGGTGGCGGTGGCGCAGATGACGGTGGGGCGTTCGATCCCGGTGGCGGTGTCGGCGACGTGGAGCGCGCGCCCGTTCGGGGTGGGCGCTGCCTCGGGCGTGTTGACATCGGTGGCGGTCAAGGACGGCGCGACGGTGCACGTCGGCGATGTGCTGTACACGGTGGATCTGCGCCCGGTGGTGGCTGGGGTGGGCGCGGTGCCGGCGTTCCGGGATCTGTCGGCGGGCGCGAGCGGCGCGGACGTGACCCAGCTGCAGCAGCTGCTGATCTCGACGGGTTTCCTGCACGGCGGGGCGAGCGGGACGTTCGACGCCGGGACGGCGGCTGCGGTGCGCGCCTGGCAGGCCAAGCTCGGGGTGCCGGCCGACGGGACGGTGCGGGCCGGGGACGTCGTGTACGCGGCCCGCCTCCCGGCGCGCGTCCAGCTGGGGCAGGACGTGACGGTCGGGCAGCGGTTGTTGCCCGGCGACGTCGTGCTGTCGGTGTTGGACGGCACGCCCGAGTTCAACGCGACGATCCAGCAGGGCTCGTCGGTCGACCCGTCCAAACCCATCCAGGTCACGTTCCAAGACCAGCAGGTGACGGCGGTCGTGGCCTCGACCAGGTCGGACCAGTCGGGCAATTCGATCCTGACGTTGACCCGGCAGGACGGCTCGCCCATCTGCGGAGGCGCGTGCGACCAGGTGCCGTTGAACCCGAATCAGGCCGTGTACCAGGCGTCCCAGGTGGTCACCCCGCCCGCGACGGGGCCGGGCGTGCCGGCAGCGGCGGTCTGGTTCACCACCTCCGGCGACCCGTATCTGGTGCGCTCCGACGGGACGCGCGTCCCGGTGACGATCCGCAGCCAGGGGCAGGGCGGCGTCGTGGTGGACGGCGTGGCGGACGGCACGGTCGTCGTCCTGGCCGACCAGACCGCCCCGGCGCCCCCGGCGGGGCAGCCTGCCGAGNCCGCCCCGGCGCCCCCGGCGGGGCAGCCTGCCGAGCCCGCGTCTACGCCCTCTGCCCCCGCGTCGCCGGCAGCGTCGTCGGGGNCATGATGGGCGCGGCGCTGGGGGCGCGGGATCTGAGTTTCGCGTACCGGCGGGGCTTTCCGCCGGTGGTGTCCCAGGTCAGTTTTGACGTACCGACGGGTGCGGTGGTGGCGTTGACGGGCGCGTCCGGGTCCGGGAAGTCGACGCTGCTGTATCTGCTGGCGTTGATGATCCATCCCGGCGGCGGCGAGGTCACCTGGCAGGGCCGGGCCACGTCGCGGCTGTCAGACGCGGAACGGTCGCGGCTGCGGGCGTCCCGGATGGGGTTCGTGTTCCAGGACGCGCTGCTGGATCCGGGGCGCACGGTGCTGGCGAACGTGTGCGACTCGGGCCTGTTCGCCGGCATGGGACACGCCCAGGCCCGGGCGCGGGCCCGGGAGCTGCTGGCCCGGTTCGACGTGGCCCATCGCGCCGACCACCGTCCCGGAGAGATCTCGGGCGGGCAGGCCCAGCGGGTCGCGCTGTGCCGGGCGCTGCTGACCGATCCTGCCGTGGTGTTCGCCGACGAGCCGACCGGCAACCTGGACGACGCGTCGGCCGGTGTCGTTATCGACGCGTTCACCGACTACGCCGCCGGCGGCGGCACCGTCGTGCTGGCGACCCACGACCACGACCTGGCCGCCCGCTGCGACCTGCAGATCCGGCTGACCGGCGATGCCGACCTAGTCCTGACCGACAAGGAGCAGCTGTGAGCGGGGGCTGGCCGGGCGTCCCCCGGGTCGGGGAGTTGATCCGCGACGCCGCTTCGGCGGCCCGTGCCCAGGTGACGGCGAGCCTGGTCACCGCGCTCGTACTGGCCACCGCGTGCGCGGCGATCCTGGTCACCGCCGGGCAATCCGCCGCGACCGCGGCCGGGATCGTCTCCCAGATCGACTCGATCGGCACCCGACTGATCGCGATCTCGGACGACGGCGGCGCGTCCGGGATGCTGCCCACCGGGCCCGCCCGGCTGTCCGGGCTGTCGGACGTGTCCTGGGCGTTCGGCCTGGGCGCCGCCGTCGACGTCACCAACCCGGAGCTGCCGGCCGACCGGGCCGCCTCACGGGTGCTGGTCGGCGGGCTGCCGCCCGACCTGCCGCTCGTGCAGGGCCGGGCGCCTCGCCCCGGGGAGGCCGTCGCCGGCGTCGACGCGGCGACCGCCCTCAACCTGCGGCCCGCGCTGGGACGCGTCCAGGCCCCCGGCGCCGACCCGGTCGGCGTCGTCGGCGTCTTCCAGGCCTCCGGCCCGCTGGCCCAGCTCAACGACGTCGTCCTGATCGCCGAAGACCCCGCCCAGGTCGCCACGCTGCGCTACCTGTATGTCATGGCCGCCGACGTGAACGCCGTCGACCCCCTGCAGCACGTCCTGGCCTCCTCGACGCCCGCGCTGAACCCGGCCGCGCTGACCATCGAGGCGCCCGCCGGGGCGATCGCGCTGCGCAGTGTGATCTCCGGGCAGCTCGGCGCCGCGTCCCGCCGGCTCATGGCTCTCATCATGGCCGTCTCCGCGATCGTCATTGCCGTCACCGTGTTCGCCACCACGCTGGGACGCCGACCCGAGTTCGGGCGGCGCCGCGCCCTCGGGGCCAGCCGTTCCGCGCTCGTGGCCTGTCTGCTCGTCCAGACCGGCATCGGCGCGCTGGCCGGCGTGCTGCTCGGCGCCGCCGTCGGACTGGTCTGGCTCCAAGCCAGCGTCGGATCCCTGCCCACCTGGCAGTTCACCACCGGCGTCGCTGGCCTCGCGCTCCTGCTCGCCCTGGCCGCCAGCACCCCCGTCGCCGCCGCGGCCGCCAGCCGCGACCCCCTCCGCATCCTCCGCGTCCCCTGACACCGCGGATTGTAGAAACCGCTGCCCCGAGGCTGGGTCGAACCGTGGAGAGCGAGGGTTGTCGTATGGTGTGGTGCTGTGGGTCGAGCCGTCGTGATTCTGGCTGTGTGACATGCGGGTATGTGCTGTCGAGCTTCAGATGACATCCCAGTGCTCCCGGATCCGGTCTTCGGAACAGTCGGTGTAGCGCGACCCGTCGGAGCCACTTCAGTGGTCACCGGGATGTCCCGATGGCGTCCTGCACACAGGCGTGCAACGGCGGGCAGGACCGCGGACAGTTACACGGGGAAGCTCAACCGGTACGGTCGACTTGACTCAATCGCTGAGTTCTGCGGTTCTACACACAAACAACCGGTTGATCCGCTAATGTGAAAACAAGGTGAAGTCTGTGTTTCACCCAAGAGATGGGAGCATAATATGCAGGCATCTATGAGAAGGACCGCGGCCGTGGCGACAACCTCGATCCTCGTGCTCGGCTGTCTTGCGATTTCGGCACCGCAGGCCGAGGCGGGAAGCTGGAGCGGGTCCGTGAGTTGTCCAGGCAGCACGGTGGCCCAGTCGCACGGCACGAAGGGGGCAAGCAGCTCAATCACGCTGGGCGTCGATTCACGTTCCATGACGGACAACTCAGGCGTCACTGGGATCGCCTACACCTTCAGCGGCACGCAGCCGAGCGGCCAGTGGTTCGTCAACGGCGGAGGCGCCACCCAGGGCAATGGGCAGTGCGGAAGCTAGCGTCTGTCAGGTGGCGGCTTAGTGGCTGCATTGCTGCGGGCGCTCTGCTGATCTGTCTGGGGGGGCCTTCTGCCTGTTCCTCCGCGAGTGATCGCCAGTCCGTGCCGTCCAGTAGCCCATCTGTATCGGCCAGTGACCCAGTCGTTGACAGTTCTTGGTCGGCACCAGGCTGGATGGCGCAAGTGCGCCAAGAGAACGAGGAGTATCAGGCAGGGCAGATTGCGTGCTATGCCGACTATGGGTTCAAAGCGGTTGGGACCATGGCTGGTACCGTCGTGCTCATGGATCTTCCTCAGGATCCTGCGACGACGAAACTCGCAGATCAGGCTGCTGCCGCCTGTAACGCCAAAGTTCCGTTGCCCGAGCATATGGACAGCAAAGCACTGAATGATGCGGCTTATCAAAGAATGCTAGATCTACGAGCATGCATCATCGCTCACGGGTATGCCATACCTGCCGCTCCTTCGGAGGCGACCTGGGAGGACTCTAGTCCCTGGTATTCGGCCTGGAATCCGTACTCCGTTTTCGTAGGGCCTTCTGCGACTCTTTCCTTGTCCTCAGACGAGTTGCTCGCACTGTCAGACGCGTGCCCACAGCCTGGGCCCAATTACGTCGCCGAGACATCGGCCGAAAGCTGAATCGGAACACGAAGTTCACAGGCGGCCTTGTCATTGACGATGGGGCCAGCAGGGCGGCTTGACAGGCCGACGGTCGACTAGGACCGTCTGGCCTGAGTTGGGTCACATGGGTTAGTGCCTGAGCGAGGGTCGGGTTTTGACGGCGTCGATGAGGGTTTGTTGGTCGGGGTTGATGGCTGGTGGGATGGTTTGGGTGATGCCGTTGCTGGTGATGACGGCTGAGCGCAGGGGCCGCAGCGCATGGATCACATGCCGGATGGACTTGCCAGCACGGTGTTGGATGACGCGTGCGACGGTGAGCGCGGCGAATGTGATCGTGAGGTGGGCTTCGATCGCGTCGCGTCTGCGGGCGAAGAAGGGTCTGGCTCCGAGGTCGGATTTCGACATGCGGAAGGACTGTTCCACGTGCCATAGGTCGTGGTAGTGCTCGATCAGTTCGGGCGCGGGCACGAGCCTGGCGGGCCTTGGTGACGTAGCCTTTCAGGCCGGCCAGCTTGCGGGCCCGGGCGATGGAGGCCTCGTCGAGGGTGTATCCGGTGTCGGTGGCTTTCACGAACCGGGGCCGGCGTGTCGGCTTGTCGCCGTCGACGGCGGCACGGGCCCGGTTCTCCTGCGCGGTGAGCGTGTCGATGATCTGCCCGTCAGCGAACGCGTCCCCGTGCCAACGGGAATGGCTGGCCAGGTCGATGGGGGCTTTCACCATCCGTGATCCGACGATGAACCGGTATCCGGCCTCGTCAAGGGCGGTCAGGTTCTTCTTCGGCAGCATGCCCGCGTCTGCGACGATCACGGTGTTCTTGATGCCGTGCTGAACTGGTTGACCATCGGTACGATCGTGTCCGTCTCGGGGTGTTTCCCCTCGAAACATGCGACTTCCAGCGGGAACCCGCCCCTGTCGACCAGCAGGCCGACCACGACCTGGGGTCCACGGACCGGTCTTTGCTGAACCCGACCTTGCGGAACTCGTCCTCCTTGGTGGCCTGGGTGCGCAGGGTTTATGCCGATGTCAAGGTTATGCCGATGTCATGGTGTTTGGCCTTGTCAGATTTGGGGGCGGCAGAGTCTGTGTCGGCATTATCTGGAGAGCTGGGTGGTTCGGGGGTTTTGCCTTCGGAGGTGTTGTGATGCGTGTTGTCCAGCTGGGTGGTCCCAGGGGGCTGTTGGTTGTGGTGGTGTTGTCCAGGTTGTGGGCCTGGGTCGTTGAGCAGGGATATGCGCCCGGGTCGGGTGTCCAGATCGTGACGGTGGCGGTCTGGTTGAGCGTGTGGATGGAGGACCACGGTCTCGGCTCGTCGGCCGTGGTGGACGACGCCATGTTGGACGAGTTGGTCGGCGGGTATGCGGCAGGGGTTCTTGGCTGTGCGACGGTGGTGGGCAGGATTCCTGCGGTACGTCGGTTCTTCACGG
>WRGV01000028.1 GCA_009787035.1 Propionibacteriaceae bacterium
CCTGAACCTGATGCCCTTCCAGGCACTGCCGGCGATCCCGGCCGACCCGTTCCGCTGGACGCCCGTGCTCGTCGAGTCGGGCCTGGCCATCGCGCTGACCGTGGTAGGCCTGGTGGGCTTGCGTCGCCGCGTCGTCCCGACCCTCTAGGTCAGGTGCCCAAGGTCGCCAGCGGAATCACGCAGACGCCGTCGGGCCGGGCATAGGCGTAGCCGGCCGCTGTGACGACGGCCAGGAACACCGGCTCACCGGTCGACTGTGTGTCCACCGTCTGCGCGAATTTGAGCAGCTGCGCTGCGGCGGCATCGATGACGGACGAGTCGGCGGACAGCTTGATCTCACACGCGCCCCAGCGCCGGTAGCCGCCGTCGACGACGGCGTCGACCTCCAGGCCGGAGCTGTCCCGGTAGTGGTGCACCTGCGCGCGGGCGGCGCCTGCGTAGACTCGCAGGTCGCGCAGCGCCAGCGACTCGAAGAGGAAACCGAAGGTCTTGAGATCGCGCCGCAGTTCATCGGGCCCGGCGTTGAGCAGGCTGGCCGAGATGGCCGGATCGACGAAATGGTGCGTGACCGCCTTGCGCAGCCGCGCCCGCGAGCGCAAGACCGGACTCCATGCGGTGAGCGGTTCCAGCACCATGAGGCGTTCGAGCGCGCGCAGGTAGTCGCCCACCGTGTCGTCGGTGATGTCGCCCACGTCGCGGGCCAGCGTCGCGTGTGATGCCTGCGAGGCGGTGTTGCGGGCGAGTGTGTGGAGCAGCAGCCGGACGCGGGACGAATCCCGGCGCACGCCGTCCAGCGTCCGGATGTCGCTGTTGGCGATTTCGGTGACGTAGTCGGCCACATTGGCGCTGGCGTCGCGCTGCGACAACGGCCGGTCGGCCGGCCAGCCGCCGTGGCAGACCTCCTCGATCATGTCGTTCAGGGTCATCGGCGAGGCACCGCCGCTCACGCCCTCACCCGACAGGAGTCCGGCAAGCGAGCATTCCGTGCTCGACAGACCCGATTCGGCCAGGGTCAGCGTCCGCAGGCGCATGCGCCCCACCCGGCCCGCGCCCGTGTGTCGCGTCGCGTCGTCGGACGGCGTCGCTGACCCGGTCAACACGAATTGCCCGGGTTGCCGGCGGGCGTCCGCCTCGCGTCGCACCGCGTTCCACAGCGTGGGGACGAGTTGCCACTCGTCGATCAGCCTCGGCGTCGGGCCCGCGAGCACATTGCTGGGAGCAATCTGCGCCGTCGCCAGCGCCCCTTCGTCGACGTCCAGACGGACCTGGCTGGCGCAGTGGTGCAGCGCCATCTCGGTCTTGCCGCATGCCTTCGCGCCCTCGATCAGCACGGCGCTGAGTCGGTTCAGGCGCTCGCTGAGTTCGGTTTCGGCGATCCGTGGCAGGTACGTGGGTTGGCTCATGGCACGCCCTCCTGTTCCGGCTGCTCAGGTTGGCGCTGGATACGCCAGGTACAAGCCATCTTACAGTGCAGCCGGACATTTGCAGCGTTTTCAACCGGGTATTTGCAGAGATTTCAGTCGTGAATTTGCAGAGATTGCAGTCGTCCATTTGCAGATTCGACCGTGGAGGGGGACGGCATCGGCTGGGCGCCGGGCCGGGGAACACCCCGTCCTGGGATAGATTGGTGACGACCGAAGGGGAGCGCATGGAAGAGATCGGCCGCGGCAAGCGGGCCAACCGGGTGTTCACACTGGACGACGTGGCGATCGTGCCGTCGCGGCGCACGCGGGGCATCGAGCAGATCAACCTGGCCTGGCGCATCGATGCGATGAGCTTTCAGTTCCCGCTGATCGCCGCGCCGATGGACTCGGTGATGAGCCCGGCCACGGCGATTGAGTTCGGACGGCTCGGCGGCCTGGGCGTGCTCAACCTGGAGGGTCTGTGGACGCGGTACGAGGATCCGGCGCCGCTGCTGGACGAGCTGGCGGGCATCCCCGACCAGGCCACCGCGACCCGGCGCATGCAGCAGATCTACGCCGAGCCGGTCAAGCCCGAGCTGATCACCGCGCGCATGACGCAGATTCGGGACGCCGGCGTGCCGGTCGCCGGGTCGCTGTCGCCGCAGAACGCGCGCCGCTACGGCGACGTGGTGGTCGATGCGAATCCTGATTTCTTCGTGATCCGCGGCACGGCCGTGTCGGCCGAGCACGTGTCCGACGTGGCCGCGCCCCTCAACCTCAAGAAGTTCATCTACGAGCTGGACGTGCCGGTGATCGTCGGCGGCTGCGCGACGTACCAGACGGCGCTGCACCTGATGCGCACGGGCGCGGCGGGCGTGCTGGTCGGCTTCGGTGGCGCGGCCACCTCGACGACGCGCCAGGTGCTGGGCATCGAGGTGCCGATGGCCACGGCGATCGCCGAGGTCGCCGAAGCGCGCCGGGACTACCTGGACGAGTCGGGTGGGCGCTACGTCCACGTGATTGCGGACGGGTCGATCGGCCGGTCGGGCGACCTGGCCAAGGCTTTGGCCTGTGGCGCGGACGCGGCGATGATCGGCGTGCCCCTGGCGCGGGCGTCGCAGGCTCCGGGCAAGGGGTATCACTGGGGCGCCGAGGCCTGGCACGACGAGCTGCCGCGCGGACGGCGCGTGCACTTCGATCCGGTGGGCACGATGGAGCAGATCCTGCTCGGCCCGTCCACGCTGCCCGACGGCACGATGAACATCGTCGGTGCCCTGCGCCGCGCGCTGGCCAGCTGCGGTTACACGGAGGTCAAGGAGTTCCAGCGCATCGAGCTGGTCATCCGCTGACGCCTCAGGCGCGCCGCTTCTTCTTGCGCTTGCGTTTCCCGGGCGCATCTGCCCATCCCATGCCTGTCTTCGGGAATGCGTAGCGAGTCACCACGAGCAGGATGCCGATGACCTGGACGACGACGGCCGAGTACCACAGCGTCAGCATCTGGCCGGAGACGCCGGGCAGATGCTGCATCTGTGGGCGCCACCAGGCGTAATAGAAGAAGATCAGATTGGCCAGGATCACCTCGGCGGCGGCTGCGACAAAGGCGAAGTAGCCGATCAGGCGCTTCAGGTGGATGTCGAGGACGTGCGACTGGTTGCGCTGGTCTTCGAGGAGTTCGTCGGGAGATTTCGCGTTTGCTGCCTTCTGAGAGGGGATCTGCCTGTTCCGCCAGGGGATGGATGGATGTCTGTCGGGAGACGGCTTCGATTGATCGGGCGCTCCCGAGCCGCCCGCCGGTGCGGGAGCGGCGGTAGTGATGCCGGGCGGGATCGCAGGGAGCTCCGCGAATTCGTCGATGTGTTCGGCGATCACCTCGGCATCGTAGTGATCCTCTGGCGGTGCCAACGGTTCGAGAGGCGGCCGCGATTCGACGGGTTGGTCCGGTCTGTCAGCGTCGTCTTGCAGCGAGGAGGAGTTGTCGAGGGGCATCTTTGTCGCCTAGCTGAGCAGGCCGAGCGAGCGGAGGCGGTTCATGACTGACTCCTCCGAGACGCCGAAGTCGTCCGAGAGGCGGCCGATGGTCGCGCCGAACTTGCGCAGTTTCCGGATGAGGCCTTCCGGCATCAGGAAGCACAGCATGAACTCGTCTGCATAGGCATCGCCCGGTGATGTGAACTCTCTGCGCACCTCGCGCTTGCAGCTCGTGGCCGGGCGGCCCTTGACTTCGAGGTCGTACCAGTGTCCGAACTCGTGCGCCATCGTGGTGCGCAGCCGTGGTGGGGCGGACAAGGCATTGACATAGATCGTGCCTGTGCCGCGCTCGTAGTAGCCGACGAAGTTCGGATCGTCGATGGAAGCGACCATCAGCCGAAGGTTGGCGTTCTGAACGACATCAACCATATCGACGGGATAGAGATCTTCGGTGATGTAGCGCTTGCGCGCCTCTTTGGCGTCTCTGCGCGCCTGGCGGATGGCTTCCTCGTTCGTCCGGGGACGCAGAGATTGTCCGCCACCGGTGACTGCTTGCAGCCCGTCGGTGTCCGCCAGTCTCTCATCAGATGCGATGCCGCTGTTCGCCACTGGTTCTCCTTGACATGCGTTGCGCTCCGAGGGTGCTTCGTGCGGCTCCAGCCCCGTCCCGGCCCGCGCAAGTCATTTGGTTCGCTTGGCCCCGATCATAGTGCACGCTGCCCGGATGCGGTGAGCGGCGGGGCGCATTGGCGCCAAACGCTCGCTGACAGCAGGAGAAGGACGGACGTCGTGAACCGTCCAGGCCTGTTCGCTCAGGCGCCGCGGCGGGGCGCGTCGGCGTGGGCGGGCAGCACGCGGGCGACGTCCTCGGTGTGTGAGTGATGATGCTTGTGGGGCATGGAATCGCCGTAGCCGTAGTAGTTCGCCCGGTAGTAGTAGCTGCCCGGGTCGCGCTTGACCATCGTCAAGATGATGCCGAGCACGGTGGCNTCGCCCTGTTCGACGGTGGCGACGGCGTCGTGCAGTTCGGGCACGTGCACCTTGCCGGCGGCGGCCACGATGAGCGTTCCGCTGGCGTATGAGGCGAGCAGCGTCGTGTCGGTCACCGGCAGCAGCGGCGCGGAGTCGATGATGACGATGTCGTACAGCTGGGCGGCGGTGGTGAGCAGGCGTCGCATGGCGTCCGAACCGGCCATCTCGACCGGGTTGGGCGGCACGATGCCGAGCGGCAGCACGTCCAGATGCCCGGGGCCGAGCTTGTGGATGACCTCGCTCATCTTGGCCTTGCCGGCGAGCACGGTCGTCAGGCCCTGCGAGCCCTCCAGGTTGAGGTACGACGCGACGCGCGGACGGCGCAGATCGGCGTCGATCAGCAGCACGCGCTGGCCGGCCTCGGCGTAGCTGAAAGCGATGTTGACCGAGGTGACCGACTTGCCCTCGTGCTCGACCGACGAGGTCACGACGAAGACCGGCGAGCCGGCCGATTCGAGCGTCACGAAGCCGAGGTTGGTGCGCAGGCGGCGGTACTCCTCGGCGACCGGTGAGGTCGGGTTGTTGACGATGACCAGCGGATCCTTGGGCACGTCGGCGTTGAACGGGATGCGTGCCAGCACCGAGTGGTCGGTGGCGTGTGCGACGTCCGAATCGCTGCGGATCGAGATGTCGAGCGTCTTGCGCAGCACGGCCTGGCCGATGCCGACCGCCAGGCCGATGATGATGCCCAGAGCCAGCGTCAGCGCCACGTTGGGGCTGGTCGGCTTGAGCGGGGCGATGGCCGGTGTGACGATCGTGGCGACGATCGTTGAGTTCTGATTGGCGTCGACCGGCGAAAGCTTCTTGACCGTCGCTTGCAGGCTCGACGCGGTGTTCTGCGCGATGGATGCGGCGAGGTTCGGATCGCCGTTGACAACCGAGATCGAGATAAGCGACGTGGTGGTTGGGATGGACGTCGTGATCTCGTCGGCCAACTGCTCCGCNGTGGTATTCAAACTGAGATTGTTGATGACGGCGCCGAGCACCTCAGGGGTCGTGACGAGTTTGGCATACGACTGCGCGACAGTGTTGGAGTAGTTGGCGCCTTGGACGAGGTCGGACGTCGTCGTCCCCCCCTGCACCGACAGGAACACCTGGCTGCTCGCCGTGTATTTGGGGTGAGCGATTTGGAGGTATCCGACAGCCAGTGCCGCTCCCGCCAGCAGGCAGATCACGAGGCTGATCCAGTACTTGTGTAGGACACCCATGAGGGCGCGCAGATCCATGTGGACCCTTCCGCTTCGGCCGATAGGTCATTCGTCAGCCAGACTACCAGGGCTGCTGGAATAAAGACGACCTGCGCGCGCGTGGTGGGCAAAGCCATCCGGGCAGTGCGGGTGCGGGCTGATAACGTGGAATGGTCCAGACGAGCCTGAGTCGGACGCCAGTGACGGGGGAGCGATGACGCAGCAGTTCAGCGTGCTGATGGTGTGTACGGGCAATATCTGCCGGTCTCCGGCTGCCGAGCGGCTGCTCGACGCGGCCGGGGACGGCTCGGTGATGGCGAGCAGTGCGGGGACGGCGGCGGTGGTCGGCGATCCGATCAGCCCCGTCATGGCCGACCTGCTGCGGGCTAGCCAGGTGCCGGTGGGCGGGTTCGCGGCCCGCCAACTGACGCCGGAACTGATCGATGCGGCCGATCTGGTGCTGACGCTGTCGTCGCGGCACCGTCGCTGGGTGGTCGATCGCGTGCCGTCCGCGGTGCGACGCACGTTCACGCTGCTGGAGCTGGCGCACGTGGCTGACGCGATGCNGCTGCCGTCCGGGCTCACCGATGCGGAGCGGATGATCCAGCTGGTCGAGGCCGCGCCGACGCTGCGCCTGCGTCCGGACGTGGCGTCCAAGCTGTCCGCCCAGATCGACGTGCCCGACCCGTACGGCCTCGGCGAGGAGGTCTACGACCAGGCCCTGCGACTGATCGGCGATGCCATCTACCGCATCATTGGCCTGGATCCCACGGGCTGGCTCGCCCCGGCCGAGCCCGTCGAGGATGGCGATCTGGACGACCGCCTCTTCGACATGGGCGGCCGCTGAGCGCTGCAGACATGCAAACGAGCGGGGTGTCGAATCGCTACACCATCGGTGTCAGCGCTGCCGCGAAGCGCGGTACGCCGGATCTACGGAGCAGGTCGCAGAACTCGGCGAGCGTGACGGGCGGGTGTTCGTAACTGCCGCAGATTCCGGTGACCGATTCTGCGACGATCGTGGGGAACAGATCCAGTTGGTCAAGCAGGAAGTTATCCGGATGGATGCATCCGACCTGATAGGAAGCTAGCGCCTGGGTTGGGAAGTGCTTGAGATTGAACGTTGCGATGACGGCCGCACCGCCACGCTCGGCCAGGATCAATAGCAGGTCGGACAGCCCGGCGCCATAGATGGCATTCGTGTCGAGGAAGACAGGAAATGCCATCACATGTCCCCAGGCATCACGGTGAGTGCGAGCATGCCGGAGTCCTGGTTGTTGCGGGCTGCCGCTGCGAGGACGGTGCGGCGTCGCGCGCGTTCGTGTTCCTGGTACTGCATGAGCGTGTCCAGCAGAACACGGCGATGCCGTCCGACTGTCTCGAATGGCATGGCGCCCGCTTCGAGCAGCTTGACGAGCGTGGGGCGGGAGATGCCGAGGAAATCCGCGGCCTCTTGTGTCGTCAGCCGGGTACCGCGTGGGACGATCGTGACGCCGTTGCCGGCTGCGAGNGTGGCACCGACGAAGCGGAGCACCTCGAAGAGGGTGGGNGGCAGTTCGTAGGTGTCGCCGGACGCTGAGACGAGCGTGGTGTGCCCCGTTCGTTGCATGTCGGCCTGCAGCCGATCAAACAAGGCACGGGTGCTATCGAGCTCATCGTCGTCGGGCAGATACGTCTTCTGCCTTGTGGTTGCNGTTTTGCCATGTCGACTGATGCTCCCGGGGCTACTCATGGCAACATCCTATCCGAAATATCCGAAAGTGTTCGGGCAGGTCTGGTTGCCGCCACCTTGGTCCGCTGACGACAGGCGCGCGTGGTCGACAAGGCGACCGCACAGTTGCTGCGTTTCGCTGCCACGATGGACACGCAGTCGGCGGGTGAGGCAGTGTTTCTCGTGGTCGTGACGGTCGCGGGCTACGCCTACGTGCGGCCCGATGGCGTCTTGGCCATCCCGCTCGGCCTGCTGGGTGCCCAAGTACCGGGATCGGGCCGTCCGGCGCCCGCCGGGCGGGACTTTTCGGCTTCGGGACGCCCGAAAACGGCATCGCAGGGGCGTTTCTGAGGCTTGAGGGTCCGGTTTGTCCCAACTTTTGCCGAATAATGCCTATGTGGCATAGCTATCTGCTGCCGCGCCTGTCCCAACGGCCGCGCTGGGGACCGCTCGTGCGCAGACGCAGGGGTGTCGTCTTGCCAGGTCGCCGCCGTGGCTTCGAGCCTCTCGTGCCGAAGTCATGAGCGGTTGGGGCGGCAGTCCCTCGCCCGGCACAGCTCACCGGCCGCGCCCGGATGGATATGGGAGAGCTCCAACCCGGCGCGCCAGCTGTCGCGACGGGCGCACGGGTGTGTCCGTTGGAGTGCCGCAGCGGGGCTCGCTGTCTGGCTCGCATCGGTCATGAGGTAAACTCGACAAGGCCGTGCCGACCGGAGCGAGTGGCTGATGAGGACCGCTTGGGATGCACGCATTGTCGGCTTCACAAGGGAGAAGTAGTGGCTGCAGACCTATTTGACCGGCTTGTCAGCAAGCAGGCCGCGCTCGCTGTTGTTGGTCTTGGCTATGTGGGTATGCCGATCGCGGTAGCTTTCGCGCGGCATGTGAATGTGATCGGATTTGACACGAATGCCGCGAAGGTCGGCCTGTACAAATCGGGTGTTGACCCCACGGGCGAGGTGGGCGACGATGCGGTGCGCGGCACTACTGTCGAGTTCACGGCAGATGAATCGCGTCTGCAGGATGCCAGATTCCACATTATCGCGGTGCCGACGCCCATCCATCCCGATCACACCCCGGATCTGACGCCACTGGAAAGCGCGAGCCGCGTGGTCGGGCGCAATCTCACCGCGGGCAGTGTCGTGGTCTATGAATCCACCGTCTATCCCGGTACCACCGAAGAGGTGTGCGTCCCGATCCTAGAACAGGAGTCGGGGCTGCAATGTGGCGTTGACTTTCATGTGGGATATTCGCCTGAGCGCATCAACCCAGGCGACAGGCAACACCGGCTAGCGACGATCGTGAAGGTCGTCTCGGGCATGGATGCCGACACCTTGGACACGGTGGCGGATGTGTACGCGCTTGTTGCCGAGGCGGGCGTGCACCGGGCGCCGAGTATCAAGGTCGCTGAAGCGGCTAAGGTGATTGAGAACAGCCAGCGCGACATCAACATCGCGTTCATGAATGAGCTGTCGATGATCTTCAACAAGATGGGGATCGACACGCACGATGTGCTCGACGCGGCTGGCACCAAGTGGAACTTCCTCAGGTTTGAGCCTGGCCTGGTCGGTGGTCACTGCATCGGTGTGGATCCGTACTACCTCACCTACAAGGCTGAGCAGGTCGGCTACCACAGCGAGGTGATTCTCAGCGGGCGCCATGTCAACGACAGCATGGGCAAGTATGTCGCTCAGAACACCGTGAAGCAGCTGATTGCGGCAGGCTCGCCCGTCAAGGGTGCCAAGGTGGCCATTCTCGGCTTTACGTTCAAGGAGGACTGTCCCGACACCCGCAACAGCAAGGTGATGGACATCGTCGCTGAACTGCGGGAGTTCGGCATCGAACCGCTGGTCGTCGATCCGGTCGCCGACCGTGCCGAAACCCAGCGTGAGTACGGCATACACCTTCTCGACCTGCGAGACATTCGTGGGGCCGACGCGGTCATCGTGGCCGTTGCGCATGCGGCGTTCCGACGCATGGGGTCCGGCGACGTGCAGGACTTGTTCGGGGAGAGGCCTGACGACCAGAAGGTCCTGGTCGATGTGAAGGGAATCCTCGACCGGGCTGAATTCGTTGGCCGCGGGTATCGCTACTGGAGGCTGTGAGATGAACTGGAAAGATCTGCAATTCCCGGAGGGTGTGACCTTCCTCGTTACTGGGGGTGCTGGGTTCATTGGCTCGAACCTGTGCGAGGCGCTGCTTGGTATGGGGCTGAGGGTCCGTTGCCTGGACGATCTGTCGACCGGGTTCGAGCACAACATTGCGCCGTTCCTGGACAACGATCGTTTCGAGTTCATCCGCGGCGACATCCGCGACTACGACATGTGTGTCAAGGCCGTGGCCGGTGTCGCGTACGTGCTGCACCAGGCAGCGTGGGGCAGTGTGCCTCGCTCCATCGAGATGCCGTTGGCCTACTGCGTGAACAATGTGGTGGGCACGGTGAATCTGTTGGAGGCCTGCCGTGTCGAGGGTGTGAAGCGGTTCGTCTACGCATCGAGTTCATCGGTGTATGGCGACGAGCCGACCCTGCCGAAGGTCGAGGGTCGTGAGGGAAACGTGTTGTCGCCCTATGCGGCCAGCAAGGCCTGTGATGAGCTGTTCGCGGGCCAGTACACCAGGCACTATGGCGTCGAGACGTTCGGGCTCCGGTACTTCAACGTGTTCGGCCGCCGTCAGGACCCGGATGGTGCGTATGCGGCAGTCATCCCGAAGTTCATCAAGCTGCTGCTGGCCGACGAGGCGCCCACCATTAACGGCGATGGCCTGCAGAGCCGTGACTTCACGTACATCGACAACGTCATCGACGCCAATCTGAAGGCTTGTCTCGCTCCTGCCGCCGGCGCGGGGCAGGCGTACAACGTGGCCTTCGGGGGCGAGCAGTCGCTCCTGGAGGTCTATCGCGTTCTGTGCGAGGCACTGGGTAAAGACATCGCTCCACACTTCGGGCCAGACCGTGCTGGAGACGTGAAGCACAGCAACGCGGACATCTCCAAGACGAAGGCGTCCCTTGCCTACGATCCCCAGGTCGACTTCGCAGCTGGCATTGCTCTCGCCATCGACTGGTACCGCGCGAACTTGTAGGGGCTCTGGGTGCGTCAAGCCAGCCGCGCGTGCTCAGGAAACGCGCTCGAAGGTGATGTTGGCTTGCCGATGCAGGGTAGACTAATTTCGACAGCATGACACTGACGCTGTGGTGACCTGGCTCTGATGTACCAAGATGAGGGTGGCAGTGAAACGAGGGAAGACAAGAGGTCGGTGCACCAACGCTTGCGACCGCTCCCTTTTGTATGGCATCACGATGGGCGGAAGTGCGGAGCACCTGCTTAAGGGGCAGTTGCGCTGGATGGCCAACCGATATCGTGTCAGTCTTGTTTGCAATCCTGACGATGCGGCGAGGCGTGCTGCGGCACACGAGGGTGTACCG
>WRGV01000029.1 GCA_009787035.1 Propionibacteriaceae bacterium
CGCCCCGTAGACACCCCCACTCGTACCGAACCGTCACCCGCGGCGTGCGACACGCCCGCCCGCACGCCCAGCCCGGCCGTCACCGTCGTCACACTCATCTGACCATCCCTTCTCGATGCACGGACCAGAACACGTGTTCGATTCGGCCACTCTACGACGTTCGTCGCGCAGAATCAAACACCTGTTCGACAGCCCCTATCTGCCTGACATCCACCCAAGCACGCACCTCTGACACTTTTGGCGGGCCTTGGATCGCCCACCTCACCCGGGCCCTGCCACCACCAGATCTCCACCTATCTCGCGACACGCTCGAACAGACGTTTGATTCTGTCGGTGCGACCGCCTAGGGTTGCCTCATGGCCAAATCCGATGACGTCATCCCACTCAGCCGAGCCACCCGATCCGGCCGGCCCCCGCAGCGCCCCGCCAAGGCGGGCGCACGCCCAGGCACACTCGCCCAGCTGCCCGACGGGCCCGAAGATGCCAACGGCCTCACGCAGCGCCAGCGCCGCATCCTGGAGGTCATCCGCGACGCGCTGGCCGCGCATGGCTATCCGCCGAGCATCCGCGAGATGGGCGAAGCCGTCGGCCTGGCCAGTTCGTCCAGCGTCGCGCACCAGCTCAAGGCGCTGGAGGCCAAGGGGTACCTGAGGCGCGACCCGAACCGCCCGCGCGCGATCGAGGTGTGCTGGCCGTCCGAGAGCGGTGAAGATTCGGACATCGACCCCATCAACCTGGTCAACGTGCCCATCCTGGGGCGGATCGCCGCCGGCGCACCGATCCTGGCCGAGCAGCATGTCGAGGATGTCATGCCGCTGCCCCGCCAACTGGTCGGCCAGGGCAACGTCTTCGCACTGGAGGTGCACGGCGATTCGATGATCGACGCGGCCATCTGCGATGGCGACTGGGTCGTCGTCCGCCAGCAGAACACGGCCGAGAATGGCGAGATCGTCGCGGCCCTGCTGGGTGAAGAGGCCACCGTCAAGACGCTGCGCCGCGTGCCTGGGCAGGTCTGGCTGATGCCACACAACCCCGCCTACTCGCCCATCGACGGCAACCAGGCCCAGATCATGGGCAAGGTGGTCGCCGTCCTGCGCCGGGTCTAGACATGCGGGCGGCCGTCCGCGTGAAACCGGGCAGTTCGCGCGACCGTGCGGGTGGCAGGGCGCCCCAGGCCGGCGATGAGCCGGACGCCCTCGTCGTAGCCGTCCGTGCTCCGGCGGTGGACGGACGCGCCAACAAGTCTGCGCTGAGCCTGCTCGCCGATGCGCTGGGTTGTCGCCCGGGTGATCTACGCATCATCTCGGGCTCCACCGCACGCACCAAGGTGATCGAGGCACCCGACGCCTGCCAAAAGCGCTGGCGCGAGCTCCTGGACGCCTGACGTCCCGACTCAGTGGCGCAGCGATCAGGCGGGCGGTATGGCACAATGGACAGGCTGCGCCCGCCCGGCGCCGCGCCCAAGTGGCGGAATGGTATACGCGGTCGGCTCAAACCCGGCTGGCTGAAAGGCCATACGGGTTCGACTCCCGTCTTGGGCACCTTTGGTGGCCAGTTCAAACGTTGGTCACTTTTCAAGTGTGGGGCCCTTAGGCCTCGCTTCCAGTCTCATCCATCAGCTCTACGCCGAGACGCAGCGCGTGCAGCTGACTCCTGCAGGCATCCTCATTCGGCAGGGCGGCGAAGAACCGGTCGTTGACCTCTGCTACCAGCGGGAGTGCGCGAGAAAGGGGTTACGGAGTACCACCGGCGACACTCGGTGATACACTCACCCTATGCCGACGACGCACCCACGTATTCAGGTGACTGTGACACCCGAGGTGGCCGAGGCGCTTGCGTTCGCGCAAATCCAGTGGCCCGATGCCGCCAAGAGCGAACTGGTGACCAAGCTCGTCCTTGTGGGGCAGCAGAACCTCAAGTCCCAGCGCGACGACGACCGCGCTCGGCATCACCAGGCCGTCACGGCGACTGCCGGGATGTTGCCCGGCGCCTATGGCGCCGACTATCTCGACCAACTGCGCGCGGACTGGCCGCAATGATCGTCTTGGACGCCTGCGTTCTGATCGCTCACCTGGAACCTGGCCATCCCCACGCCCAGGCCGCGGCCGGAATCCTCGACACCGAGGAAGAGCTGACCATTCATCCGCTCACGCTGGCGGAGCTGCTGGTCGGCCCGATGCGTACGCACCAGGAACAGGCATTCCGTTCGGCACTGACCCGCCTGGGCATTCAGACCTGGACGCCCGACCCGGATCACCCTGATCGGCTCGCCCGGCTGCGCGCCACGTCCGGCCTCAAGCTGCCCGACTGCTGCGTCCTCGACACGGCCCAGACGACCCAGGCCACACTGGCCACCTTCGACCACCCCCTCGCCAAAGCCGCAACGGACCGCGGCGTCCCCATCATGGGCCTGAACACCTGAGACCACTCGCCGTCACGGCCATCTGCCGAGCACCACTGGACGAGACGGCACCGACGTCCGGCTTGCCCCATCGCTGAGCGCCGCCCTGAAGGGGGCCCGCCGACCCGCCTATACTGGCCTGTTGATATGTGGGGAAAGATCGCAGGTGCACGGCACGTGACGGGGACGAGCGTCGCCGCATTCCCCCGCCGGTACGGCCCGTGGGCGCTGATCACGGGCGCCTCGCACGGGCTGGGCGCCGAGTTCGCCCGCCAGCTCGCGGCACTGGGACTGAACGTCGTCCTCGTGGCGCGATCGGCCGACGAGCTGCAGGCCCGGGCGGACGAGCTGGAGCGCACCGCGTCCGTCCGCACCCGAGCCGTGCCGCTCGACCTGAGCCAGGACGACGCGGTCGAGCGCCTGATCGCGGCGACCGCCGACCTGGAGGTCGGGTTGCTGGTCAACAACGCTGGCATCTCGATCGTCGGTCCCTTCCTGAGCCTCGACCCGGACTTCCTCGACCGGCAGATCAGTGTCAACAACCGCGCGAGCCTGCTGCTGGCACGCCACTACGGCGAGCAGATGGTGCGCCGCGGCCGCGGCGGCATCATCAACCTCTCGTCGGGCTCGGCGCTGCACGGCACGCCCTGGAGCGCCAGCTACTGCGGCACCAAGGCGTTCAACCTGATGGTGGCCGAGGCGCTGTGGTACGAGCTGCGCCCGCGCGGCGTGGACGTGCTCGGCTGGCAAGCCGGGGCCACGCGCACGCCGGGCTTCCTGGGCAACAATCCGGGACACAGCGGCCTGGTGCCGGTGCGCGACGCCCGTCCCGCGGTCACCGAGGCGCTGCGGGCGCTCGGACGCCGTCCCAGCGTTGCGGACGGACGGCTCAACCGGCTCGGGTACGCCGTCATGGGCATGCTGCCCCGTTCGTTGGCGGTCCGCCTGCTGGGCCGCTCGATGTCCGACATGTTCGGCCCGTTCCCCGTCTGGCCAACGCCAGACCAGACATCCATCACACACGATTGAGGAGTAGCCCTATGCCCGTCTTTTCACCGCAGGTGATCCACGAATGCGCCATGGAGTGCGTCGGGCTGCCCAAGCCCGACATGTTCGAAGCCTTCGGACGGGCCTTGGAGCAGCGCTACCCGGGCGTCGTGGACACCACCCAACCCTGGGTGTACTCCATCGCCGGCGGCGCGATGATCCAGATGAAGCTGTACTACGCCTCCGCGACCGAATACGTCATGATCTGGGGCACACCGATCGGCTCGCAGGGGCATTCCGGACGCCACTGCGCCGGGTTCTGGGACACCGTCATCGACGGTGACATGTGGTATTTCGGCGAGGGCGATTTCGAGCGGCGCGTGTACGAGCCCGGCGACCAGGTCTACGTCGGCCCAGGCCAGGCCCGCAGCATGAACTTTCGGAACGGCGTCTGGGCCGTCGAGTACGCCCGCGGGTTCATTCCGGCATCCATCCCCTTCGGCATCGCCGAGGAGATCCTGATCTGCTGGGACTTCCTCACCGCGGCACAGACGCTGAGCCTGTACGCCGATCTCGTGTCGCAGTCCATCGGACGCTCGGTTCGCCCGATCAAGCCGCTCACCGACGCCGTCAGCAAGGTGGCCCACACCGTCACACATCTGCTCACCCCGTCCCCGGAGGTACGCGCCATACCAGCCAAGAACATCCACTGGTTCCAGAAGAACGTCTAGCCACGCCGCGGCTAAGTCAGATACTGCACAACTGAATCCGGACTTTCGAGACAAGGTCGCACCGACATGGCGAATGATCCAGTGTTCCCCAGCACGTTCGTCGCGCCGCTGTACATGGGTGCCACGTTCAACCCGATCAACAGCTCACTGATCGCCACGGCGCTGGTGTGGATCGCCACCGCCATGAAGGTGCCGGCCGCGCAGGCGACCATCCTGGTGACGGTCTTCTACCTGGCCAGCACGATCGCACAACCCGCCGCCGGCAAGCTGTCGGAGGTCTTCGGCCCGCGCCGGGTCTTCCTGGTCGGCATCGTCGTCCTGATGGTCGGTGCCGTTGTGGGCGGGTTGGGCATGAACATGTCCATGCTGGTCGTCTCGCGCACGCTGATCGGCCTGGGCACCTCGGCGTCGTACCCCGCCGCCATGACGCTGATCCGGCAGCGGGCCGATTCAGCTGGACTGTCCGAGCCGCCCAGCCGCGTGCTCGGGCTGCTGCAGATCTCGGGCAGCGTGACCAGCGTCGTCGGTCTGCCGCTGGGCGGGGTTCTGGTCGGGCTGTGGGGCTGGCGGACGTCGTTTTGGATCAACATTCCCTTCACGGTGATCGCGCTTGTCATGGCGTTGCGCTGGATTCCTGAGACGCACACGCAGCAGCACCGGACGGCACGGGAGATCTATTCGGAGTTGGACGGAACCGGCATTCTCGGCTTCATCGTCATGATGGTCGCGCTGCTGGTCTTCCTGTTCACGCTGCCGCGTATCTCCTGGGTCGCCATCATCGTGACCGTGGTTTTCCTGGCCTTCCTGGTCTGGTGGGAGCTGCGCCGTCAGCGGCCCTTCATCGATGTGCGCCTGATCGCCACGAATATGCCGCTGCTGCGCGTCTATCTGCGCTTCGCTGGCCTGATGCTCTGCGTGTTCACGATCATCTACGGTCTGACGCAATGGCTGGAGGTGGCTCGGGGCCTCGACCCGTCGCTAACTGGACTGCTCGTGGTGCCGATGAGTCTGGTGTCGACGATCCTGGCCTGGTTCGTCTCGCGCAGCAATATGATCCGGGCGACGCTGGTGATCGCCGGTGTCTTCTCGCTGGCCGCGTCCGCCGGTGTCTTCTTCTTGACAACGAGCTCCCCGATCGTGCTGGTGATCCTCATCACCGTGCTTTTCGGAATCACGATGGGCACCATGACGATCGGCAATCAGACGGCGCTCTACGCGCTCGTCCCGGCCGACGAAATCGGCACCGCGTCCGGACTCTTCCGTACCGCCGGCTATATCGGCACCATCGCATCGTCCGCGATCATCAACCTGGTCTTCGCCCACGCCGTCTCGGATACGGGCGTGCATCACCTGGGCATCACAATGGTGATCGTCAGCCTCATCGTCTTGCTGCTGACCTTCACCGACCGCTGGGTGATGCGGTCGGGCGCCGCACACCCGGGCACCTGACGATCCTGCTCAGCCACGGCACGCGCGTCAGACAGAAAGCTGAAACTCCGGTGACGCGTGCAGCCGCAAGATCTCGGCGGTCAGCGCCGTACGCAGTTCGTCGTGCTGCGGGCCCACCTGCGTGGCCGGATCGTCCCACATCGAATGCGGATACCCCCAGACCGGATATCCCACGATTTCAGCAGGTTCCCACGAGTAGCGCGGCCAGATGTGCGCGTGCAGGAACGCGTCGGTATTGCCCAGGATCTCGACGTTCACCCGCCGCAAACCGGCATCGCGAGCCGCGCACACCGTCTGCACGGCGGTGGCCACCAGGTCCACGTCGGCCAGGTAGCGCACCCGGTCGCGGCGCGGCAGGTCGGACAGCAAATTGATACCCGGCCGGTCGCACATCACGACGCAATAGCCCGGCAGGAACTGCACATCGCCCAGGGCTGCGAATGACGCGTCCAGCCGCGCCAGCACCGTCGGGTTGCGCCCCTCCAGTGCCGCCTGGACGCGATCATTCCTCCAGTCGTCCATCACATCCGGTTCCTTTCAGCGTCGGCCCGAATCGATGAGCGCGACAAGGTCATCGTCCGTGACGACGGTCTGGGAGCACGCAACCAAATGATCGTCCTGCCCGCGCATCAGCTGCGCGATGCGCCCTTGAGGTGTGATCAGCAAGCCGTCGCGACACACCGATACATCCGCTGTGGAACCAGACGTCAACCCCAGCGACTCTCGCAGAGTCTTCGGCAGCAGCGGTCGCCCCATCCAATCGATTCTGGCTTGCATAGGAGCAACCTACTCCTGGCACCGCACGTGATGAGACGCGCCCGTCTGTGTGGGACATTTCTGCATCTCGTGGTCTTCTTGGAGCACGTCTTGGCCAGCATCGGGGCGCTGGAGTCCGGTTTGTCCCGCGATGAACCGGCAGAGTCGTCAACCGGGCAGCGAATCAGACGTTGAACCTGAACTCGACGACGTCGCCGTCCTGCATGACGTAGTCCTTGCCCTCGATGCGGGCCTTGCCCGCAGCCCGGACGGCAGCCACGGAGCCGAGGGCGACCAGGTCGTCGTACGAGACGATCTCGGCCTTGATGAAGCCGCGCTGGAAGTCGGTGTGGATGACGCCGGCGGCCTGCGGAGCCGTCCAGCCCTGGTGGATCGTCCAGGCGCGCGCCTCCTTGGGGCCGGCGGTCAGGAAGCTCTGCAGGCCCAGCGTCGCGTAGCCCACGCGGGCGAGCTTGTCCAGGCCCGGCTCGTCCACGCCCATCTCGACCAGGAACTCGCGCGCTTCGGCCTCGTCCATCTCGACCAGCTCGCTCTCGAACTTCGCGTCCAGGAAGATCGCCTCGGCGGGGGCGACGATGGCGCGCATGCGGTCGAGCGCGGCCGTGTCGGCCAGCTCGTCCTGATCGCAGTTGAAGACGTAGATGAACGGCTTAGCGCTGAGCAGCCACAGGTCGTGCAGCGGCTCGGGGTCCAGGCCTGCCGCGAAGATCGTCGTTCCCGCGCTGAGCACGTCATATGCCTGCCGGTAGGCCTCCAGCTTCGGACGGCTCTCCTTCTTGATCGCCGCCTCACGCTCCAGCTTGGGCAGCGCCTTGTCCATCGTCTGCAGGTCGGCCAGGATCAGCTCGGTGGTGATCGTCTCGATGTCGCTGCCCGGGTCGATGCGGCCGTCGACGTGCGTGACGTCCGCGTCCTCGAAAACCCTGGTCACCTGACAGATCGCGTCTGCCTCGCGGATGTTGGCCAGGAAGGCGTTGCCCATGCCCTCGCCGGTGGACGCGCCCTTGACGATGCCCGCGATGTCGACGAAGCTCACCGTGGCGGGCACGATGCGCTCGGAGTCGTACATGTCCGAGAGCACCTGAAGACGCGGGTCGGGCACGCCCACGACGCCGACGTTCGGCTCGATCGTGGCGAACGGGTAGTTGGCCGCGAGTACGTTGTTGCGCGTCAGCGCGTTGAACAGGGTTGACTTGCCCGCGTTGGGCAATCCGACGATTCCGATGGTGAGTGCCACGAGGCGATCCTACCGTGGACGCCCGAAGAGCACACCGAGGACGGATCGGCCTACTGGATCGTCCGCAAGGCAGCCGCGAGGACGATGGTGCCAACGATGGGGAGGATGTAGGCGATGATGACGCCGATCAGAGCACCCTTGCCACAGGAACGCGCCTTGAGCGGCGTCTGGTCTTTCCACACCAGCCACAGGATCAGCCCGACCAGCGGGATGAAGAACCCGAGTACCGCGAAGCCGCCCGAAGGTTTGTCAGGAACGGCAGGCACATAGCCCGCCGGGACGTAGCCAGGCTGCGGCGGATACGGCTGCTGGGGCGGCGCACCGTATGGTGGCTGCGACGGAGGATACATGTCGTTGCTCATGCGAGATTCCTTCTGGCTTCAGTCACGCCGGCCTCGCTGGTCAGCGAGCCCACAGCCACAGTACGTGCCCCCGCACGGCGGCTCAAAACACGGGCAGCGCGGAACCTCCGGTCCGTCAACCACGGCCCGGAGACCAAACTCGCGTCCGTCAGACCTGCCTGCTCAACGAGACATCTGGTAGATGATGCCAATCACGACGCTGATGATCGCCAAGATGCCGGCCCAGCGCGCCCGGATGGGGTACGTCTTGCGCCACACGAGGAACATGATCAGACCGAGCAGCGGGATGAGGAAGCTGAGGATCGCCACAACGACGCCCGCGGCACCCATCTCCTGGGACGCAGTGGAAACCGGCGCGACATTGCCGGCACCGGAGTACTGCGGGGCCCCGTAGGGCGGCTGGGCCGCATACTGCTGCGCGTAAGGATCCGGCTGCGGTGCCGAACCGTAGGCCGGCGGCTGCGGTGCCGAACCGTAGGCCGGCGGCTGCGCACCATAGGGCTGCTGCGGCGGATACGGCTGACCGGCCGGATTGTTGTCAGTACTCATGGTGTTGCCTTTCACGTTCGCGTGCGCGCCCCCGATGGCTCGCTCTTGCTCACACAGTACCCCCGCGAACGCGGCATCGGGCACCATTTCTACCGGTGACTTCTCCCCGTGTCATCTCGCCTGTCGGGAAACTGTCGGAGGCGCCTGCAACGATGGACCCCATGACACAGAGCGGATGGATCATCCTGGCCTTCGCCATCGGCCTCGCGGCCGGCTGGCTCATCGCGCACGCGATCGCCGCCGGGCGCAGGTCACGAGACGCCGAGCATGTGAACGCCACGCTGGCGCCCGTGCAGACCGCCCTGTCGCAGCTGAACGGCCGGTTGGGCGAGATCGAGAAGGGACGGGCCGCGCTGACCGCCGAGTTGCACGCCCAGGTCAACCTCATGGCGATGGCCAACGAGGGGCTGCGCCGTGAAACCGGCGCTCTGACCACGGCGCTGCGCACGCCGCAGGTGCGCGGCTCGTGGGGCGAAACGCAGCTGCACCGCGTGGCCGAAATCGCCGGCATGGTCGATCACTGCGACTTCGTCGAGCAGGAGACCACGCGCACGAGCGCGGACGACGTCATCCGTCCCGATATGAAGGTGCTGCTCGGCGACGGACGGTTCTGCTACGTCGACTCCAAGGCGCCGCTGGCCGCCTTTCTGGACGCCCAACTGGCCGACGACGAGGACGAACGCGAGGCGGATCTGCGCCGGTTCGCGGACAACGTCCGTGTGCACATCGACCAGCTGTCGGCCAAGGGCTACTGGAAGGCGGGCCCTGGCACCCCGGAGTTCGTCGTGCTGTTCCTGCCCAGCGACGCGCTCGCCACGGCTGCGCTCGGCATCCAGCCCGATCTGCTCGACTACGCCAGCCAGCGCAACATCGTGCTCGCCACCCCGACCAGCCTGATCGGGTTGCTCCGCGCGATCTCGTACGGCTGGAAGCAGTCGGCTCTGACGCGCGCGGCCGGTGACGTCATCACGCTGGGGCGCGAGCTCTACGACCGCCTGGCCCGGCTGGGCGGGCTGGCCGACGCGCTCGGTCAATCGTTGACGCGCACCGTCGACGCGTACAACAAGACCATCGGCAGCCTGGAGGGGCGTGTGCTGGTGACGGCCCGCAAGCTCGGCACGCTGGAGGTATCCGACAAACAGATCGATGCGCCACGGGCCGTGGAAACCACCGTCCGCTCGCTGTCGGCCGGCGAATTGCTGGACGACGTCCACGCCCGGCGTGAGGAGGTGATTGGCTGACAGCACCGAGGACGAAGCGACCGCAGGGCGGGCATCGGCCACCACACCCCCTGGCGACGCGCAACAATGGACGGCATGTCTGATGACGCACCCAGCCTCGCCCACGTGTCCGCGCTCGTGGAAGCAGCCGCCGCCCGGCTCGACGGCGTAGCCACCGTCACGCCACTGCAGCGCAACGAGCGGCTGTCCGAACTCACGGGAGCGCAGGTCTGGCTCAAGCGGGAAGACCTGCAGCCCGTTCGCAGCTACAAGCTGCGCGGCGCATACAACCTGATGAGCCAGCTCGACGCCGACGCCCGAGCCACCGGCGTGATCTGCGCCTCGGCCGGAAACCACGGCCAGGGGGTGGCGTGGGCGTGTGCGCGCCTGGGCGTGCATGGTCAGGTCTATGTGCCCACGACGACGCCGCGCCAGAAGCGCGAACGCATCCTCGCGCTCGGCGGCGACCACGTCGAACTCGTCGTCGCCGGCGAGACGTACGACGCCGCCGCCGCCCTCGCCGAGCAGGCCGCGGCCAGCACCGGACGGACGATGGTGCCGGCGTTCGACGACCTGCGCACGCTGTCCGGCCAAGGGACGGTGGCCCGCGAGATCATCGCCCAACTGGGCGATACACCACCCGATGTCATCCTGGCCCCCGTCGGCGGCGGCGGCCTGCTCACCGGCTGCGGCGCCTGGCTGCGCACGCACGCGCCGCGCACCCGCATCATCGGCGTCGAACCGGCCGGGGCCACCTGCCTCGCCCGGGCGCTCAACGCCGGGCACCCGGTCATGCTCGACCACATCGACACGTTCGTGGACGGCGCCGCCGTCCGCCGCGCCGGCGACCTCACGACGCCGCTGGCCCGCCAGCTCGGCTGCGACGTCACGGCGATCCCCG
>WRGV01000030.1 GCA_009787035.1 Propionibacteriaceae bacterium
TTCCGCCGCCCGGAACGGCTGGAGCCGCCGATCGAGGACGAGGCGGCGCAGTGGGCAGTGGACAACGTGCCCGCCGACCGCGTCGTCGATCCCGAGACGGGGGAGATTCTCGACGCGGCCGAGTTCGGAGCCCGGATGCTGGGCGTCCTGCCGGGCGCCGATGAGGCGGACGACGAGGAAGAGGTCCTGCTCGCAGCGTGAGCACGGGGGTGGGAAGCCGTCGACGGCGTCGGGGAGGCCCGTCTCGACGGCTGGGGTTGGGTATCCGTTCTCCTGGCGTCCGGTGCGATCGGGGCGCGCCGGACGCCAGGGGCTGCGGGCGAGTCGTCTGCCCGGCTGGAGGGTGCGGGCGCTGTGCGTGCCTGGCATACTGGTTCGGGCGCAGCGTCGCTGCGCACGTCGTGTTCTGCCCACGTCCCAATCTGCCCGCACGAGGAGTCCTGTGGCCGAGTTCATCTACACCATGCATAACGTCCGAAAGACCGTCGGCGACAAGGTCATCCTGGACAACGTCACCCTGGCGTTCTATCCCGACGCCAAGATCGGCGTGGTCGGGCCGAACGGCGCCGGCAAGTCGACGCTGCTCAAGGTGATGGCCGGGCTGGAGACGATCAACAACGGCGAGGCGCAGCTGGCCAAGGAGGCCACGGTCGGCATCCTCTTGCAGGAGCCGCCGCTGACCGAGGACAAGACGGTGCTGGAGAACGTCGAGGAGGCCGTGGCCGACGTCAAGGCGCTGCTCGATCAATACAACCAGATCAGCGAGCAGATGGCCGATCCGGACGCCGACTTCGACACGCTGCTGGCGCAGATGGGCGAGCTGCAGACCGAGCTCGACCACCGCAACGCGTGGGACGTCGACTCGCAGTTGGCGCAGGCGATGGACGCGCTGCAGTGCCCGCCGCCCGAGACGCCGGTGTCGGTGCTGTCCGGGGGCGAGCGGCGCCGCGTGGCGCTGTGCAAGCTGCTGCTGCAACAGCCCGACCTGCTGCTGCTGGACGAGCCGACCAACCACCTGGACGCCGAGAGCGTCAACTGGCTGGAGGGTCACCTCAAGACCTATCCGGGGGCCGTGCTGTGCGTCACGCACGACCGGTACTTCCTGGACAACGTGGTGGGCTGGATCTGCGAGGTCGACCGCGGCCGGCTGTACCCGTACGAGGGCAACTACTCGACCTACCTGGACACCAAGCAGAAGCGTCTGCAGATCGAGGGTCAGAAGGACGCCAAGCGCGCCAAGATTCTGGAACGCGAGCTGGAGTGGGTGCGCAGCTCGCCCAAGGCCCGCCAGGCCAAGAACAAGGCCCGTCTGGCCCGGTACGAGGAGCTGGCGGCCGAGGCCGAGCGGTTCCGCAAGCTCGACACCTCCGAGATCAACATCCCGCCGGGCCCGCGCCTGGGCAACGTCGTCCTCGATGTCAATCACCTGACCAAGGGCTTCGACGGGCGTGTGCTGTTCGACGACGTGACCTTCGACCTGCCCCGGGCCGGCATCGTCGGCGTGATCGGGCCCAACGGCGTCGGCAAGTCGACGCTGTTCAAGATGATCGTGGGCGACGAGCAGCCCGATGCGGGCACCATCAAGCTCGGTGAGACGATCAAGATCAGCTACGTCGACCAGGGGCGCGCGGGCATCGATCCGGACAAGAACGTCTGGGAGGTCGTCTCCGACGGCCTGGACTTCATCAAGGCCGGCCAGTTCGAGGTGCCCTCGCGGGCGTACGTCGCGTCGTTCGGATTCAAGGGCCCCGACCAGCAAAAGCCCGCCGGCGTGCTGTCGGGCGGTGAGCGCAACCGGCTCAATCTGGCGTTGACGCTCAAGCAGGGCGGCAACCTGCTGCTGCTCGACGAGCCGACCAACGACCTGGACGTCGAGACGCTGCAGTCGCTGGAGGACGCGCTGCTGGAGTTCCCCGGCTGCGCCGTCGTGGTCAGCCACGACCGCTGGTTCCTCGACCGCGTCGCCACGCACATCATGGCCTGGGAGGGCGACGGCGAGGACGAGAGCAGCCCCGTGTGGTTCTGGTTCGAGGGCAACTACGCCGACTATGAGCGCAACAAGGTCGAGCGGCTGGGCGAGGAGGCGAGTCGGCCGCATGCCAGCAAGCACCGTCGGTTGACGCGCGGGTGATGCCGGCCACGGTGCAGATGCGGGGCGTGTCGCGGTGAGCATGGCAGGAGGCGGCGGCCGGGCCCGCGCCGCCCGGATCTCGTCGGCGGACATCGAGGCGCAGCGGGCGATCAACGCGGCCTCGCCGAAGATTCCGCATCTGGGCAGGCGGATCACGGCGCTGTTCCGGCCCTACCGAGGCGTCATCGTGTTGATGACCGTGCTCGTGCTGATCACGGCCGTCATGTCGGTGTTCCCGCCGCTGATCACGCAGCACATCTTCGATGACGGCCTGTTCGGCAAGGGCGGCGTCGACATGCCGGAGCTGGTCCGGCTGGTGATCCTCATGGTGATCCTGTTCGTGGTGTCGAACTTCCTCGGCATCTGGCAGACCTGGCTGACGTCCAAGACCGGCAACCGCGTGATGGGCGACATGCGGGCCACGCTGTTCGACCATCTGCAGGAGATGGAGCTGGCCTTCTTCACCAAGACGAAGACCGGTGTCATCCAGTCGCGGTTGGCCAACGACGTCGGCGGCGTGTCGACGGTGCTGACCAACACCGTGCAGTCGGTCGTCGGCAACACCGTGACGGTGATCGCCTCGGCGGTGACGATGTTCATCCTGAGCTGGCAGCTGACGCTGATCGCGTTCGTGCTGATGCCGGTGCTGGTCATCGTGCAGCGCCGCGTGGGGCAGATCCGTGCGCGCGTGGCCGCCCAGACGCAGGAGTCGCTGTCCGACATGACCGCGATCACGCAGGAGGCGCTGTCGGTCTCGGGCATCCTGCTGGCCAAGTCGTTCGGACGCGAGAAGGACGAGTCGGCGCGCTACGCCAAGGAGAACGACCACCAGATCGCGCTGCAGGTGCGCCAGATGATGACCGGCCAGCTCTTCTTCGCGATGGTGCAGATCTTCGTGTCGGTGCTGCCCGCGGTGGTCTATCTGCTCTCGGGCCTGCTGATTCAGCACGGCCACGTCGGCATCACCGCCGGCACGCTGGTGGCGTTCACGCAGGTGATGTCGCAGCTGCGCATGCCGCTGATGGGCCTGCTGCGCGTGGCCCTGGACCTGCAGACCTCGTCCGCGCTGTTCGCCCGCATCTTCGAGTACATCGACATGGAGCCCGCGATCAAGGATCTGCCCGGCGCGCATCCGGTGGACGTGTCCCGGGTCGGCCAGATCGAGTTCCGCGACGTCACCTTCCGGTATCCCGACGCGGGTGCGGACGAGCCGCCGACGCTCGACACCCTCAACTTCACGATCCAGCCCGGACAGTTCATCGCCTTCGTCGGGCCCTCGGGAGCGGGCAAGACGACGGTGGGCTACCTGGTGGCCCGGCTCTACGAGGCGGCCGACGGGAAGGTGCTCTTCGCCGGGGACGACGTGCGCGACCTGACGCTGGCCTCGCTGGTCGACCAGATCGGCATGGTGTCGCAGCAGTCGTACCTGTTCCACGACACGATCGCCGCCAACCTGCGCTTCGCCAAGCCGAATGCGACCGACGACGAGCTGCGCCAGGCGTGTGTCCAGGCCAACATCTGGGAGACCATCCAGGCCATGCCCGCCGGGCTGGCCACGGTCGTCGGGGAGCAGGGTTATCGCTTGTCAGGTGGGGAACGCCAGCGCATCGCGATCGCGCGGGTGATCTTGAAGGACTCCCCGGTGCTGATCTTGGACGAGGCCACCTCGGCCCTCGACACCGTCTCGGAACGCATCGTGCAGGACGCCCTGGACGAGGCCAGCAAGAACCGCACCACGGTGGCCATCGCCCACCGCCTGTCGACCATCCAGCACGCCGACGTGATCATCGTGTTGGCCCACGGCCGCATCGTCGAGCAGGGCACCCACGAGCAGCTGATCGCCCACGGCGGGGTCTACGCCCGCCTCTACAGCGAACAGTCCCTCGACGCTTGAGCCTCACGTACACTGAGAAGCTGGTGGCGGAAGGAGGGCTCGTCATGACGGCGACCGACGGCGTGACGACGCCTCCCGTGCGCTACGCCGACTTCATGCCGTTCGCCACGCCCGACTCGCTTGATGACCTGCATGGCCAGCTGGACGGCATGATCGAAGTCCCGCACCACATCTGCACCGCCCCCGACTCCTGGTACGACCTGGCCGATAGCGACGAACGGTGGTGTCTATACACGGCTACCGTCCGTGATGGCACCCCTGCCGATCAAGCCGCAATCCTCAACAAGGCGGAACTCGTCCGGTTGTGGCCAGGCCTGATCCTTCCCGACAGGTGCCGCGCCACCTGGGAGGCCAAGTTTCCGCAGCTGCGCCGGGACGCCGATGCGACGATGGCAGCGTGAGCCATGCTGCCCTTTCACCAGCGATTGGCCCGGATTGCGCTCGCTGCTTTGGGACGACGCGGTTTCGCGCTAGCGGGCGGTTACGCGCTGTCGGCCAACGGCATGGGCGATCGGCCATCCGCCGACGTGGATCTGTTCACTGACGACACCGACCGCGTGGGGGCGTTCCAGGGATCGCGTGATGCGCTGGTAGAGACGCTGTCGCGCGCCGGGTTCAGTGTCCAGGTGACTACCGACAACCCAGGATTCTGCGACGTGGCTGTCACCGATCCTGCCACTGGCGAGCGCAGCGACATGCAGTTGGGCATCGACTCGCGCCAGCATCCGCCCGTCATGCTGTCTGGCATCGGACCGGTGCTCGACGAACGTGACGCGGTGGCCGCGAAGATGGGTGCGCTGTGGTCGCGCGCCGAGGTGCGTGATCTGATCGACATCGACACGGTCGTCACCTCCGGGCGGTTCACCCGTGACCAGGTGCTTGAGCTCGGTGACACCGTGGAGCGTCTGCCCCTGGACCGCCACATGTTGGCCGAGCGTTTTCGCCACGCCCGCGACTTTCCGGCCCAGGCATACCGCCGCTACGCAGTTGACGAGAATCGGCGGACGCAGATCATCGCCAACTACGAGCAATGGGCCGACCAGATCGATCCTGGGCCGGGCAACGCGGCTCCTGACTCCTGGTAACCAGGCAGCCACCGTGTCGTGTGGCCAGGCCCAGGAGGTAGGCGTCAGCGGCCTAGGCTAGTGATATGGACATTGCGATCGACGCGGGCCCGGGCGTCTTGCAGCTGCGGGTGGGCGCGCTGATCGTTGAGGACGGCGCGACGCTGCTGGCGGGTGCTGCCGAGGACCCGTACCTGTGGACGGTCGGCGGGCGCGTGCAGCTGGGGGAGTCTACCGAGGACGCGGTGCTGCGCGAGTGCCGCGAGGAGACCGGTGTCGATTGGTGCGTCGATCGGTTGGTCGGCGTGGTTGAGGGTTTCTACCGGCCCGTCTCTGCGGGGCTTGGCATGGCGTCGGCCTGCTACCACGAACTGGGCTTCTACTACGCGGTTCATCGGGATCGCTCGGCCCCGATCAACGTCACGTCGGGTGAGGATTTCGGCCAGCAGACGCTGCGCTGGGTACCGCTGGATGAGCTGGAGGCCAGCCCGCACTTCCCCCGCGCTCTGGTGCGATTGCTGGCCTGTCCAGCGCCGGATGTGATGCATATCGTCGATCGGGAGGACAGTGCGCCGCCCGGTCCGTGGAGCTGAGTCATCACAGGTGGGCGGCTAGGAGTTGCGCCAGGGTCATGGCCTGGCGACCGGTCAGGTCGGCGACCTGCTTGCGGCAGCTGAAGCCGTCGGCCAGGATGATCGCGTCTGGGCCCGCCTGCTCGATCGCCGGGCCCAGATCGTGCTCGAAGACCTTGCGCGAGACCTCGTCGTGGCCCTGCTCGACACCGAAGTTGCCGGCCAGGCCGCAGCAGCCGCCGACCGTGACGACGCGGGCGCCGGTGCGGGCCAGCAGCGCGGCATCGGCCGCCCAGCCGAGTACGGACGCCTGGTGGCAGTGCGGTTGGGCGACGATCGTGTGGCCGTCCAGGCGCGGCGGCGTCCACTCGGGGACGGTCGCCAGCAGCTCCGCGAGGGTCTTGGTCGCCCCCGCGACGGCTGCCACGCGCGGGTCGTCCGGCAGCAGCTCCGCGGCGTCCGAACGCCAGACGGACAGGCAGCTGGGCTCGGTGCCGACGATCGGCATGCCCGACGCGGCAATGGGCGCGAGCACGTCCAGGGCCCGGCGCAGCTGGGCGCGGGCGCCCTCGTGCTGCCCGGTGGTGATCCAGGTCAGGCCGCAGCAGGCGTCCTCGGTGATGATCTGCGGTGCGAAGCCGGCCGCCAGCAGCACCTGCAGCAGAGCCGGGACGCGCGTGCCGTCCAGCGTGTCGGAGAACGAGTCGATCCAGACCGCCACCGGCGCGCGCCCGGCCAGCGCGCCCGCGTCCAGCCGCGACAGCGCGTCGGCCGCGACCCGCGTGGCCCGCACCGGGCGCAGCCGGGGCATCGGGCGGTGCGGATCGACCCCGATCGCGCGCTTGACCAGCGACGACACCACCGGGGTCTGCAAGGCCAGGTTGGCCAGCACCGACATGCCGGGCAGCGAGGCGGCCAGGCGTCCCCAGCGCGGCAGCCAGCCCAGCGTGTAGTGCCCAATGGGGCGGACGCGGTGCCGGTAGGCCTCGTGCAGCACCCGCGACTTGAGCGCGGCCATGTCGATGTCGCTGGGGCAGTCGCGCCGGCATCCTTTACAAGCTAGACACAGGTCGAGCGTGCTCAGGAGCTCCGGGGCCCGCCAGCCGCGCACGATCGAGCCGTTGACCATCTCCTGCAACATCCGGGCCCGCCCGCGCGTCGAGAAGTACTGGTCGCCGGTGGCCTGGTAGCTCGGACACATCACGCCGCCCGTGCCGGTCGTGTTGGCCAGGCACTTGCCGGTGCCCATGCACTGGTGCACCTGCCGTACGAACCCGGGATCGCTGCGCCGCAAGGGGGAATACAGCGTCTGTGCGACGCGGACGTCGGCTTCGGGGGCGACCGGATCGACGACGGTGCCGGGGTTGAGCAGGCCGCGCGGGTCGAAGAGCCGCTTGATATCGGCAAACAGGCGCAGCGCCTTGGGGGAGTACATCGTGGGCAGCAGCGCCGAGCGCGCGCGCCCGTCGCCGTGCTCGCCCGACACCGAGCCGCCGTGGCGGGCCACCAGCGCACCCGCATCGAGCAGGAAGGCGCGCAGCGCGACCGTGCCGCCGGGCCGGTCGAGCGGGAAGTCGATGCGGCAGTGCACACAGCCCTCGCCGAAGTGCCCGTACGGCAGCCCGTGCAGGCCGTGCCGGTCGAGCAGCGCCTCGAAGTCGCGCAGGTACGCGCCCAATTCCGCCACCGGCACCGCCGCGTCCTCGAAGGCGGGATAGGCCGGGTCGTCCCAGGCGATCGCCGACAGCCCCGCGCCGTCGGAGCGAATCTGCCAGATCGCCGCCGCCTGCCCCGCATCGCGCACCACGAAACCGTCGACCCCGCCCGCGGCCGCCACGAGCGCCTGTGCACGGGTGTCGACCTCCGCGGCGTCCTCGCCGACCAACTCGACGAAGGAATACCCTTGGCCGTCGGGCAGCGCCGGCACCGCGTCCGCGCCCAGATGCCTGCGCACCACGTCGATGATGCGGGCGTCCAGGCCCTCGATGGCGGTCGGGTGGAACGGCAGCAGCGCCGGGGTGTCGTCGGCGGCGTCGGCCATCGTCGCATAGCCCAGCGCCACGGTGGCCCGGATCGGCGCGTCGTGCACCAGCCGGACGGTGGCCGTCAGCACGATGCCCAGCGTGCCCTCCGTCCCGGCGAAGAAGCGCTCGACGGCGGCGTGGTGCTCGGGAAGCAGGTGCTCCAGCGCGTAGCCGCTGTTTTGCCGCGAGAACCGTCCGAACTGGGTGCGAATGATGCCCAGGTTGGCCGCGACCAGCTCGCGCAGCTGCGGCAGGGGAGCGGCGTCCACGTCGCCGCCCTCGCCGAGCACCACGATGTCGCCCGTGCCGGTGAGCACCGTCAGCGAGACGATGTTGTCGGCGGTGCGTCCGTACCCCAGCGCCCGGGGGCCGCAGGCGTTGTTGCCGATCATGCCGCCCAGCGTGCAGCGGTCGCTGGTGGACGGATCGGGGCCGAAGCGCAGCCCGTACGGCTTGCCCGCGCGCTGCAGGTCGGCCTGGACGACACCCGGCTCGACGGTGGCGGTGCGCGCGTCCGGATCGACACCGAGCACGCGGTTGAGATGCCGGCCGCAGTCGATGACCAGCCCGGCCCCGACCGCGTTGCCGGCGATCGACGTGCCCGCGCCCCGCGAGGTGATCGGCAGCCCGACGGCCAGCGCCGCCCGGGCCACGCGCACCAGCTCGTCCACGTCGCGCGGCTGGGCCACGACGACGGGCACGACGCGGTACAGCGAGGCGTCCGAGCTGAACAGCGCCCGGGTGGCCGGGGTCCAGTCGAGGCAGGTGTCGTCGCCCAACCGGTCCCGGAACGCGGCCAGCAGCTGCTCGCGGCCGCGCAGCGAGTCCAAGGGGGTGACCAACGTGGGCGCGGTGATGGCATTCACGCAGTCAGTCTGCCACGGGCGCCCTTGTGAGGAGCCGCCGTCCAGATCCGAGGGCAAGGTTTTGTGGGTTTCGCACAGTGACGGGTGCGGCACGGGCGGGTACTCTGACGTCAGTGCCACTGACCAATGAAGGGGATGCCGTGTCCACAGTTGAAATCCGCGATGAGATCGTGGCTGCGTCCGCGCGCAGCTACGCGCACATGTTCCGTGCTCGCGTGGCCGCCACGCCCGACAAGGTGGCATTCATCGTCCCCAGCTACACCGAGCCGGAGGTGTGGCGCGATGTGACGTGGCAGGAGGCCCGCGAGCAGGTGGACGTTCTCGCCGCCGGGCTGCTCAGCCTGGGGCTGGAGAGCGAGCAGTGCGTGGCGATCGCGTCCGACACCCGCATCGAATGGGTGCTGATCGACCTGGCCATCGCCTGCGCGGGCGGAGTCACCACGACGGTGTACGCGAGCACGCACGCCGGCGACGTGCGCACGATCGTGCTCGATTCCGGCTCGGTGATGGCTGTCGTCGAGAACGCCGAGCAGCTGGCGAAGCTGCGCGGTGACAAGGATTCGGACGCGGCCCTGCACCACTTCATCCTGATCACGGACGACCGCGCCCCGGGCGACGACGATCCGCGCGTGGTCACCTGGGACCAGCTGAAGCAGCTGGGCGAGCAGTGGCTGGCCAAGGAGCCCGACGGCGTCGATGCGACGATCGACACGCTCGACCGCGACAGCCTGTCGACGCTGATCTACACATCGGGCACGACGGGCGCGCCGAAGGGCGTCGAGTTGCTGCACGGCGCCTGGACGTACGAGGGCGAGGCGATCGAGCGGATCCAGGTCGTGTTTCCCGAGGACCGGCTGTTCCTGTGGCTTCCGCTGGCGCACGTGTTCGGGCGCGACCTGCTGTCGGCGCAGATCCGGTGCGCGTTCGAGTCGGTGGTGGACGGACGCGTCAACCGCCTCGTCCAGAGCATCAGCGAAACCTCTCCGACGATCCTGGTCGGCGTGCCGCGCATCTTCGAGAAGGTGCGCGCCGCCGTCATCACCATGTATCCGCGCAAGGGCGTGAAGGGCCGCATGAGCCGGTGGGCCTTCGCCGTGGGCCGCGAGGCCCGGCAGTTTGAGCTGCGCGGCGAGAAGCTTCCAGCCGGGCTGGCCGCGCGCCACCGCATCGCCGACCGTCTCGTGTTCAGCAAGCTGCGCGAGAAGCTGGGCGGGCGCATGCGCTTCATGGTGTCCGGCTCGGCCAAGCTGTCGAGCCAGGTGCAGGAATGGTTCCACAGCGCCGGGCTGCCGCTGGTCGAGGGCTACGGCCTGACCGAGACCAGCGCGATCGCCTGCTTCAACCATCCCAACGACTTCCGTCCGGGCACCGTGGGTTCCCCGCTGCCCGGCATCGAGGCGCACATCGCCGACGACGGCGAGCTGCTGCTGCGCGGTCCGATCGTGGCGCGCGGCTACCACAACCTGCCGCAGGCCAGCGCCGAGGCGTTCCAGGACGGCTGGTTCCACACCGGCGACATCGGCGAGATCGACGACGACGGCATCGTGCGCATCACCGATCGCAAGAAGGATCTGCTGAAGACGTCCAACGGCAAGTACGTTGCCCCGCAAAAGGTCGAGAGCGCCATCATGGCCAACACGCCGTACGCGGCGCAGACGCTGGTGATCGGCGAGGGACGCAAGTACTGTTCGGCGCTGCTCGTGCTGGACGAAGACCAGCTGGCCAGCTGGGGCACGCAGCACGGCTACACCGATCTCAGCTATGCCGAGCTGACGCAGCTGCCCGACGTGCGTCGGCGCATTGACCACTACATCCGCCGCGCCAACACGAAGCTGGAGCGCTGGGAGACGATCAAGAAGTACGTCATCCTCGATCACGAGCTGAGCCTGGACGCCGGCGAGCTGACGCCCAGCCTCAAGGTGCGCCGCGCGGTCGTCCTGAGCAAGTACGCCGACATCATCGAGGACATGTACGCCGACGACTCGCCGTACGAGTTCCTGCCCGCCGAGCCGGAGCGGCGCCGTCCGAGCC
>WRGV01000031.1 GCA_009787035.1 Propionibacteriaceae bacterium
CGCCGGCCCGCAGCGCCAGATCCAGCTCGTCCACCGTCTTGTTGTTGCCGTGCAGGCCCAGTCGGGCCGGATCGGCACCCGCCCGCAGCGCCACCTCCAACTCGCCGCCGCTGCACACGTCCAGGCACAGGCCCTCGTCCATCACCCACCGAACCACACGCCGACACAGGAACGCCTTGCCGGCGTAGTACACCGACCAGCCCGCGAAGCTGTCGCGGAAGGCCCGCGCCCGGGCCCGGAAGTCGTCCTCGTCCAGCAGATAGACCGGCGAACCGAAACGGGCCACCGCATCGGGCAGCCCCACCCCCCCGATCTGGACGGCGCCATCGTCTCGGCGCACGGCCGTCCGGCTCCACAGCACGGGGTCCAGCGCGTTCGGATCGACGGGACGAGCCAACCACGCCGGTCGCAGGTTGCTGGTGCTGGTGGGGCCGAGCTCATCGGGGCATTCCGGAGTCATGCCTAGAATTCTGGCAGATCCACACCGCCGGGCACCACGGCGTCCATCCGGATGCGCGAGGCTGCTAGAATGGCTGTGCTTGGGCCCCCGTAGCTCAGGGGATAGAGCACCGCCCTCCGGAGGCGGGTGCGGGCGTTCGAATCGCCTCGGGGGCGCCGTCGCTGGTGTGGCCTGGACATGTGCCAGTCATGACGCCGCGCGTCGCGCGGTTCCTGCGACTCCATGCCCAACGCCACCTATCCCAACTGATACGTCACCCACGACTCCCGGGAGGTCTCCGCCATGCCGCAGCCGCTTCGCTCGGCCGGAGCGTTCCTCGGCAATGCGGGACGCCGGATGGTGCGGCGCGTCGACGATTCGCCCCTGATGAACCATCCCATGGTCTTCGTGGGCGCCTGGTTCATCACCCGCCTGACCGTGCTGCTGATCTGGGCGATCTTCTATGTCACCTCCAAGGGTGACGTCACCTACTACTACAACGAGATCTCGCAGATGCAGCAGGTCGGCGCGGCCGGAACGCTCGTCGAATACCCGACGCCGGTCATCTGGATCATGCTCATCCCGTGGTACCTGGGCGCCAAGACGCTGACCGGCTACGTCTTTGTGTTCGTCACGATCATGCTCGCGCTGGATGCCGGCTTCTCGCTGACACTGTGGCGCTTCGGCGGACGGCTGCGCGGGGTCGCCACCGGGTTCTGGATCCTTTTCGTGCTGCTGCTCGGGCCCACCGCCTTCCTCCGCTTCGACATGGTCACCTCGGTGCTGTCCGGATGGGCGCTGATCCTGCTGCTGCGACGACGGCCCGTCTGGGGCGGCGCCCTCATCGGCATCGGCGCGGCCGTCAAGCTGTGGCCGGCGCTGCTGTGGCCGGCGCTGTGCGGCGGCTCACGGCGCCACAACGCCAAGGCGACGCTCGGCACGGCCGGTGCGGGCGTGGTGCTCGCCGTGGCCAGCCTGATCTACGCCGGATGGGACCGGCTCCTGTCACCGCTGTCGTGGCAGTCCGGACGCGGGCTGCAGGTGGAGTCGCTGTGGGCCAGCGTGCCCATGGTGCTGCGCGCGTTCGGCATCGGCAGCCACGCCGTCGCCATGTCGCGCTTCCAGGCCTTCGAGATCTGGGGCACGGCCGTCCATCCGTGCCTCATTGCCGCCAACGTGGCCTCGCTGGCGGGCTACGCCTTCCTCGTGATCGTCTTCGTCGCCTGGTGGATCCGCGGCGCCGGACGGCTCATGGAGGCCTGCGTGCTCATGACGCTCGTGGTCACGGTGCTCATCGCCGTCAACAAGACGTTCAGCCCGCAGTACACGCTGTGGCTGGCCGGGCCGCTGGCGGCCGGATTCGTCGTCATGGGCGCGCGCGTCCGCGACAACCGCTACTACGCCGCCGACCGGCGCCGACTGATCCAGGCCGGCGCCGTCGCCCTGGTCATGGAGCTGCTGACGTTCATCGAGTTCCCGTTGTACTACGGCGAACTCGTCCGCGACCTGACGGGGTGGCAGGGCGCCATGCGGGTGCCCATCACCATCGTCCTTGAGGTGCGCAACCTGCTGCTGGTGGCGCTGCTCGTCTTCCTGATCCGGTGGGCCTGGAGCTTCCTCAACCCGACCGCCTTCCGCGCGGCCCGGCAGAATCGCCCTGCCGAGGAACCGTCCGGCGTCTTCACCGGGCTGCTGGTGCGCACGTGGGGACGGCTGCCCAGGCACGCGTCCAGGCCGACCCGCAACCGATTCCCTGNCTGAGCCGTCCACCGATCGGCCCGGCGCGCACCTGCGGACTGCCCCTGGCCAGTACAATCGAGGCCGGACGGCGTCCCGGGCCGTCCGTGGTGGTGAAAATCCGGGACCAGCGAAACACGGCGGCTATGACTGAGATCTTCCTTCCCGAGTTTGGGGACAACTCCTGGTTGGTCGCGCAGATGCGCGACCGCTATCTGGTCGATCCGGCGGGCGTGCCCGCCCGATGGGCCAGCTTCCTGGCTTCCCGTCCCGACCTGCTGCACCCCGGCGACGTCCCGGCCCCGGAGGCGGCAGCACCGGAACCGGCGGCGGCCCCCGCGCCCATCCCCGACCCGGCCGCAGCGGCGGCATCGGTCACCTTCGTGACGCACCCGGATACACAGGCACCGCAGCAGCCGGCGAGCGCCGACCAGGCCCGTCCCGGGCCCGTCGCGACGGTGGAGCCGCGCGAGCACCGCGAGGAGGCGCCGTCGAACCCCGGCAGCGCCGGCGGCCTGTCGGCCGATGTTCCCAACCCGATGGCTCCCCCGGCACCCACCGAACAGGAAAGCCAGGCCCCGTCCGGCCCCACGGTGACCAAGCTGCGCGGCGCGACCCTGCGCACCGCCCAGAACATGGACCACTCGCTCACGGTGCCGACCGCGACGTCCTTCCGCGACGTGCCCATGAAGCTGGCGATCGACCAGCGCGCAGCGATCAACAACTTCCTGCGCCGAAGCCGCGGCGGCAAGGTCAGCTTCACGCACCTGATCGCCTGGGCGATGGTGCAGGCCATGCGCACCGTCCCGGCGATGAACAACTGCTACGCCACCCCGGACGGCGTGCCGAGCCTGGTGCAGAACCACTCCGTCAACCTGGGGGTGGCCCTGGACCTGACGGCCCCGGACGGCACGCGGACGCTGCTCGTCCCGGTCATCCGCGACTGCCAGGACCTGGACTTCTCGCAGTTCTGGGCCCGGTTCGAAGACCTGGTCTCGCGCGGGCGCACGAACCAGCTGCAGGTGGCCGACCTGCAGGGGGCCACGTGCATGATCACCAACCCGGGCGGCATCGGCACCAACGCCTCGCGCCCCCGGCTGATGGCCGGACAGGGCGTCGTGGTGGGCGTGGGCGCCATCGTCTACCCGGCCCCCTTCGAGGGCGCCAGCCCGCACACCATGGCCGACCTCGGCGTGTCCAAGGTGACGACGCTGACCAGCACGTACGACCACCGGGTCATCCAGGGGGCGCAGTCGGGCGAGTTCCTGTCGCGCATCCACGATCTGCTGCTGGGCGCCGACGGCTTCTACGACCAGATCTTCGAGGCCCTGCGCGTGCCGTACCCGCCGCTGCGGTGGTCGCGCGACATCCGGTCTGCCCGCAGCAACCAGACGAACAAGCAGGCCCGCGTCGCCGGCCTGGTGCAGTCGTACCGCGAGTTCGGCCATCTGATGGCCGATATCGACCCCCTCGAATACCGGCAGCGCACGCATCCCGACCTGGCCCTGGAGACCCACGGACTGACGCTGTGGGATCTGGACCGGCAGTTCCCGGTGTGGGACGTTGGCGGGCACACCGGCGACCTGTTGACGTTGCGCGACATCGTCGGCATCCTGCGCGACTCGTACTGCCACACCACGGGTTTCGAATACATGCATATTCAGGATCCCGAGCAGCGCGCCTGGTGGCAGGAGCGCGTCGAACGCCCCCACACGCCTCGTCCTCGCATCGAGCAGCTGCGCATCCTCGACCGGCTCTCCGAGGCCGAGGTGTTCGAGACCTTCCTGCAAACCAAGTACGTCGGCCAGACGCGCTTCTCGCTGGAGGGCGCCGAGAGCGCCATCGTCATCATGTCCGAGCTGTGCGAACAGGCCGCCGACGCTGATCTGGCCGAGGTGTGCATCGGCATGCCGCACCGCGGACGGCTCAACGTGCTGGCCAACGTCACCGGCAAGCTGTACAGCCAGATCTTCCGCGAATTCGACAACCGCGCACAGGCCGAGGATGCCGAGCTGTCGGGCGATGTCAAGTACCACCTGGGCGCCGAGGGCAGCTACACGGCCGTCTCGGGCAAGACCGTGCGCGCCTCCGTGGCCGCCAACCCGTCGCACCTGGAGATGGTCGACCCGGTGCTGGAGGGCATCGCGCGCGCCAAGATCGACCGCAGCGACGACCCGTCCGGCTACGGCGTGCTGCCCGTGCTGATGCACGGCGATGCGGCATTCGCGGCGCAGGGCGTCGTCTACGAGACGCTGCAGATGAGCCAGCTGCGTGCCTACCGCACCGGCGGCACCGTGCACGTCGTCGTCAACAACCAGGTCGGATTCACGACATCGCCCATCGAGGGCCGCACGTCGGTCTACTGCACCGATGTCGCCAAGACCGTGCAGGCCCCGGTGCTGCACGTCAACGGGGACGATCCGGACGCCTGCGCCCGGGCGGCCGAGTTGGCGTTCGCCTACCGGCAGCGCTTCCACAAGGACGTCGTCATCGACCTGGTCTGCTACCGTCGCCGCGGCCACAACGAGGGCGACGACCCGAGCTTCACGCAGCCGCAGATGTACGACCTGATCGAGCAGAAGCGCCCCGTCCGCAAGCTGTTCACCGAGGCGCTGATCGGCCGCGGGGACATCTCGCTGGACGACGCCGAGCAGGCCGTCAACCGGTTCCGCGACCGGCTGGAGCAGGTTTTCACCAACGTCCGCGACCCCAACACGCCGCGCGAATCGGACGAGTACCGCATCGCCCCGCGCTACCCCGACAAGCTGCGCGCCAAGGCGGCACCGGCGATCAGCCGCGAGATGATGGACGTCATCGCGGGCGTCTACGAGAACCTGCCCGAGGGCTTCCACGTGCATCCGCGCGTCGCCCCGCAGCTGGCTCGGCGCGTCAAGGCGATCCACGACGGCCCGATCGACTGGGCCACCGCGGAGCTGCTGGCCTTCGGATCGCTGCTGATGGAACACCACCCGGTGCGCGTCGTCGGGCAGGACACCCGGCGCGGCACGTTCTCGCAGCGGTTCAGCGCCATCGTCGACCGCGTCAGCAACGAAGCCTGGGTGCCGCTCAAGCACCTGACCCACGACCAGGCGCCGTTCGACATCTTCGACTCGCTGCTCAACGAGTACGCGGCGATGGGCTTCGAGTACGGCTACTCGGTGGCCGCACCGGACGCACTGGTGTGCTGGGAGGCCCAGTACGGCGACTTCGCCAACGGTGCCATGGGCATCGTGGACGAATTCGTCGTCGGCGGGGCCACCAAGTGGGGCCAGCAGTCGGGCGTCGTCCTGCTGCTGCCGCACGGGTACGAGGGCGCCGGCCCCGACCATTCCTCGGCCCGTCTGGAGCGCTACCTCCAGCTGTGCGCCGACGACAACATGGTGGTCGCGCAACCGTCCACCCCGGCCAGCTACTTCCACCTGCTGCGCACCCACGCGCTGGTCGACTGGCACCAGCCGCTCATCGTGGCCACGCCCAAGTCGATGCTGCGCAACAAGCTGGCGGTCAGCCAGCCGGACGACTTCATCCACGGCACGTGGCATCCCGCGCTGCCCGACACGTCGATCACCGACCCCGAACGGGTCGAGCGCATCGCGTTATGCTCGGGCAAGATGCGGTGGGACCTGCTGGCCGAGCGCGGGCGACTGGGTCTGGACGACCAGGTGGCCGTCGTCAGCCTGGAACGCCTGTTCCCGCTGCCGGACGAAGGCCTGGCCCGGGCCCTGGCGCCGTACAGCCATGTCACCGACATCCGCTGGGTGCAAGACGAGCCGGCCAACCAGGGCGCCTGGGATTACCTGCGTCTGCACTTGCCGGAGGCCATGCAGGCCCGCCTGGGCCGTCCGTTCGCCTTGCGTGGATACGCCCGCGCAGCGTCCGAGGTCCCGTCCGTCGGCTCGGGCCCCGTCAACACGCAGCAGCAGCAGGCACTGCTGGCTGCTGCGCTGTCGGCACAATAGATCCTGGCAGCGGGAACGGCACACCGTCCATCGACCGATCTGGGAATATCACGCCAAAAATCCTCGTTTCGAGGGGCGGCACTGGTGATATTCGTAGGTTTCGGTGACATGATGGATCGATGTCTTGCGACGCAGGTCCCATCGGCCTGCGTCGTTCGACACAGAAGGTATGGTGCCACCCCGCCTGGCCCCAATGGAACCGACATCTTCTGAAGGAGTAAAGGGATATATGGACTGGCGCCACAAGGCAGCCTGCTTGACTGAGGACCCGGAACTGTTCTTTCCTGTGGGAAACACGGGGCCGGCGCTGGCTCAGATCGAGGAGGCCAAGAAGGTCTGCCGCCGCTGCGAAGTGCGCGAGCAGTGCCTGCAGTGGGCGCTGGAGGCTGGGCAGGATCACGGTGTATGGGGCGGGGCGAGTGAAGAAGAACGCCGCGCTATGAAACGTCGGGCGGCACGCTCACGGCGGCCGTCCGCTGACGCATCTCCGCACACCACCCTGCGCTGACTTCAGCCGACTCCGTCGCCAGACGGGGTCAGTTTTCGGAGCAGCCCGGCGGAGGCGCTGCGATGGCGCTTTATGGCGCCATCGATGGCTGATCATCGCATGCGATGATGATGTCTCACCGCTGCGCATTGCTGTGCCCTCGCACGGATGGCCGAGCCGGTGATCCGCTCAATCGAGCTCTGCGGGTGCCTCCTGGTCGAGCGTGACCTGCACGTGCGCGGTCACGCCGTCGCCGTCCGGGTTGTTGCGCAGCGTGAACGTGCCGCCCAGGTCGGCCACCAGCGTCTGGACGATCGACAGGCCCAACGACCCCGTGGCGCCCATGACGAAGCCGTCCGGCAGCGCGGAGCCGTCGTTGACGACGTCCACCGTCAGCTCGTCGCCGTCGCGGTGCGGCCGCACGATCACCGTGCCCGACTCGGAGCCCAGCCCGTGCTCGACGGCGTTCTGGCACAGCTCGGTGATCACCAGCGACAGCCCGGCGGCTACATCGGCCGGCACCATGCCGAAGCTGCCCTCGCGGCGGCTGGTCACCGTCCCGGAGGCCGCGGCGACGTCCTGCACCATCGAGAGCAGCTGGTCGGCGACCTGGTCGAAGCGCACGGTCTCGTCGAACGTCTGCGACAGGATCTCGTGGACGACGGCGATCGACTGCACCCGCGAGACGGCGTCCTTCAGTGCGGCCTTGGCCTCGCTAGACGTCATGCGGCGCGACTGCAGCCGCAGCAGCGCGGCCACCGTCTGCAGGTTGTTCTTGACGCGGTGGTGGATCTCGCGGATCGTGGCATCCTTGGTGGTCAGCTGGCGTTCGCGGTCACGCAGGGCGGTCGAATCGCAGCACAGCACCACGGCACCGACCGGCTCATTCGCCCTGGTCACCGGCAGCACACGCAGCCGCACCGCGGCCTGCGGAAGGTCGAGGCTGATCTCCTGCGCGCGGCGTCCGTACTCGTCCGGCCCCGCCTTGGTCAGCACCTGCACCGGGGCAAGGCTGTCGGTGACCTGCCACAGATCTTCGCCCTCCAGATCGCCGACCAGGCCCAGGCGCCGATACGCCGACAGCGCGTTCGGGCTGGCGTAGGCCACCGTGTCGGACGCGTCGGTGCGGATCAGACCGTCGCCCACCTTCGGGCTGGTCGCGACCGCGCTCGGCGGCTCCACCGGGTAGACGCCGCGCCACAGCATGTCGGTCAGCACGTCGGCGACCTCCAGGTAGCAATCCTCCAGCGCGCCCGGGGCACGGATGCCCATCTGGTTGGTGTGCCGCTCGACGATGCCGATGCAGCGTCCGTCCCGCATGATCGGGATCGCCCACACCCCCACAGGCAGGCCCGCGGACAGCTGGTTGTCGCTGGTTTCGCAGATCTCGTGCGACAGGTATGCCTCGGTCACCTGATGATCGGGCTCGTACGCGATGCACTCCCCCACGAGGTCTTCCTCCAGCGCCGTCGGCCCCGTGTTGGGACGCAGCTGGGCGCCCGCCCAGAACACGTGGTCGTCGCGATCGGGCAACCACAGCACCAGATCGGAGAAGCTCGTGTCGGCCAACAGATGCCATTCGCGCACCAGCGCCTGCAGCCAGTCCTGTTCGGCCTGGGGCAGATCGGTGTGTTGATCCATCACCTGGGACAGCTGCAACATGCCTTCACTCTAGACGCCCCCGCCGCCGACCCGGTGGGCTTGGGACCTCGCACACCGACGTGGCACAATGGACGACGCGCTGGACACTCAGCCGAGCCGGCGCCTCTCATGCAAGGAGGAACCATGGGCAAGGGTGGACGCAAGCGCCGCGCACGTCGCAAGAACGCCGCCAACCACGGCAAGCGTCCCACCGCGTAGCGGAGGGACCTGGCACACGAATCCCCTGGACCGTCTGGCCCAGGGGATTTCTGCATATCGGCCCACGCCGCTTCGGCCTACGCCGCTTCGGTGTCGAGTTCGATGTGGAGCGATTCGACCCGCACCCGCAGCACGCGGGAGGCGCGGGCGGGCGGTGAGCAGCGGCGCAGCAGCACGGTGATCATCTCTTCGGCCTGGTAGTAGTCCATGCAGGCCTCGCAGGCCATCAGGTGCTCGCGGATCTCGTCCCCGGCATCCTCGGGCAGTTCGCCGTGCAGGAACGCGTGGGCCGCATGCATCGCGACACCGCACTCGCTGTCATCGGGCAGATCGATATCGTCTCCCAGCCACTGTGCGCAACACCCCAGTCGTGTCACACCACTCACGCTTCACGCCTCCCCCGTCCGATGCCTTGCTGTTCAGCGTAGTCCGCGAGCTTCGCCCGCAGCGCTGTCCTCGCCCGATTCAGCCGCGACATGACGGTGCCAATCGGGGTGTCCATGATCTCGGCGATCTGCTTGTACGAGAAGCCCTCGACATCGGCCAGGATGACCACCTGCCGGAAGTCGGGGGACAACGAGTCGAGCGCCTGCGTGACGGCCGAATCGGGGATCAACGCCAGCGCGGACGCCTCGGCGCTCGGCAGGCCCGTCGAATCGTGCGAGGCCGCCTTGGCGAGCTGCCAGTCTTCGATGTCGTCGCCGGCCCCCACCTGTGGCTGGCGCTGCGCCCGCCGGTAGGAGTTGATGTACGTGTTGGTCAGGATGCGGTACAGCCACGCCTTGAGGTTGGTGCCGGGTGTGAACTGCTTGAACGAGGCGAACGCCCGGGCGTACGTGTCTTGCACGACATCTTCGGCATCGGAGGGGTTGCGCGTCATGCGCAACGCGGCGCCATACAGCTGGTCGAGGTAGCCGAGCGCGTCGCGCTCGAAGCGGGCGGCCCGCTCCTCATCGGTTTCGGTGTCGCGCACGTCGAACACGTCATCGGTGTGCGGGTCGGGCACCGGCTTGGGCATGGGATCCGAGGTCATCGAGGACAACACTAGCCATCCGACCACGACTGCCGCGTCAGCGGCACGGTCCTCAGGCAGGGTTCGCGGGCTCACAGTCAAGACAACGGCACGGCGCGGGGCCATATTCCGCAGCCCCGACACCCCCCAGCGACGTGCGTTTGCCCGGCTCATGCTGTACACATGAACCATGAACGTGGTGCGGACAGCTGGGCGCGCGTGCTTCGCGGCCTTCTTCGTGGTGGACGGCCTGCGCATGGCCGACCGGTCGGAACAGGACCTGGCCGGCGTGCAGGCGGTGATGGACCGGGTGTTGCCGACAGTGCGCCGCCTCGCCCCCACGTGGGTCAGCGACCGGCTTCCGGACGACGCGGTGACCTGGTCGAAGGCGATCGGCTCGGCGCAGGCGGCCGCCGGCGCCTGCTATGGCGCGAATGTGCTCGCCCGTCCGGCCGCGGCCGTGCTGGCGCTGGCCAGCGTGCCGCAGGTGCTGGCCGGACTGACCTGCAAGGATCCGCACCAGCGGCGCGACATCATGCTGCACGGGCTGGCACTGCTGGGTGCCGCGCTGGTGGCCACGCAGGAGCCCTCGCGCCGTCGCAGCCTCATGGGCGCGGCGTTCCGCGGCATCGCCGCCGTCGATGTGCTGGAGGCCCGCGCGGTGCGCCGCGTGGGGTCGGCCGCCGCCTCGGGCATCCGGTCGGCGCGCGCGCGGCGCGGACAGGCGGATCCGGCAGACCTCTGCGCGATCGCCGAGAGCTGAGCGGGCGACCGTGGCCGCGACACCGTCCGCCTGGGCCGCACCGTCCGCAACCGCACCGGTGCACGCCCGCGTGAGCGTGCCCGGCAGCAAGTCGCAGGCCAGCCGCGCGCTGGTGCTCGCCGCGCTCGCGGACGGCGCCGGCACCGTCCATGGCGCCCCGTGGTCGCGGGATACGCAGCTGATGGTCGACGGTCTGGCGCAGCTGGGCGTCTGCATCGCACGGCAGGGCCCGGACGTCCTGGAGGTCCGTCCGCCCCGCCAGGGCTTGTCCCCCGCCGCAGACGGCATCGACACCGGACTGGCGGG
>WRGV01000032.1 GCA_009787035.1 Propionibacteriaceae bacterium
CTCGTCGTCCAACTCGGCGCCCAGGTCGTCCAGCCGCTCGCGCACCGCGTCGAGCCCCGTGAACCGCCCCTCGACGACCATCCGGTGGCTGCCCACGCGCACCAGGCCCGTGTCGGCGCGCGCGCCAAGCAGGAAACCCAGCCCGGTGACGATCATCGTCTTGCCGGCCCCGGTCTCGCCGGTCACCGCGGTCATGCCGGTGGCCGGCTCCAGCGTCGCCTCCGTGATCACGCCCAGGTTCGCGATCCGCAAATTCGTCAACATCTCAGCGCTGCCGCCATCCATTGATCGGGAGTTCAAACTTCTTCACCAGCCGCGTCGTGAACGGCTGTTCCTTGAGCCGGGCCAGCAGCAGATCCACCGGATCGCGCGTGACCGTCACCGTGCAGCCCGCCGTCATCGGCACGCTGCGCCGCCCGTCGCACCAGATGGCCGCGGCAGCGGTCGATCGGGGCGTCATCTGCACCTCGATGACGCTGGACGGGCTCAGCACCAGCGGGCGNGCGAACAGTGCGTGCGCCAGCAACGGGACAAGCTCAATCGCCTCGACATCCGGCCACACCACCGGCCCGCCGGCCGAGAACGCNTAGGCCGTCGACCCCGTGGGCGTCGATACGAGCACGCCGTCGCAACCCCACTGCGACAAGGGACGACCGTCGATGCGCACCAGCACGTCGATCATCATCTGACGCTGTTCCTTTTCGATGGACAGCTCATTGATCGCGTACGAATTCCACACCCGCTGCCCCTCGGCATCAGCCAGTTCGATCTGCAGCGTCAATCGACGTTCGACGCCGTAGTCACCAGCCGCCACCTGGCGCACCAGCTCGCCCATTTCGGACGATTCCATCTCGGCCAGGAAGCCGACGTGCCCCAGGTTGACACCGAGCAGCGGAATCCGCCGCGGCAACGCCCACTCGGCGGCCGACAGGATCGTCCCGTCCCCGCCCAGAACGACCAGCAGCTCGACGTCCTCGTCGTCCGGCCCGGCGAATGTCTCGATCGGCGTGCCCTCCCCCAGCAGCGCCCGCATCTGCACGACACGCCCGGCCTGGAACGCACACACAATCCCGTAGCGATGGATCGCGGTCGAGAACGCGACCGCCGCCTCGACCGCCTCGGCTCGCGCTGGATGCAGCCACACACCCACCCGGCGTGGTCGCCCACCCTGCCCAGCGGCGCTCTGCTCCACTTTCACACCGGCAGCCTAGTCGACGCCGACCCCGTTTGCCGACCCCAAAAGCCACCGGACAGCACGAGCACACGCCCGTGGACGCCGCCGGCGACTCATCCCTCGGGTCGGCGCAGCGCCAGGAACCATTCGATGTTGCCGGCCGGGCCCGGCAACCGGCTCTCGCCGCGCCACCACTCCTGCCATCCGAGCGCGGCCCCCGCCGCAGCGACATCGTCCACCGCCTGCCGCCGAAGCTGCGGCGATCGGACGACGCCGGCNGAGCCCAGCGCGCGTCGTCCCACCTCAAACTGCGGCTTGACGAGCAGCAACGCCGTTCCGGACGGATCCAGGACGGACAGCAGCGGCTGCACCAGCAGCCGCAGCGAGATGAACGACACGTCGGCCACCACCAGCTCCACAGGTTCGCCGCCGACATCGGCCAGCACCAGGTCGCGCAGGTTCAGCCCTTCGCGCACGACCACCCGCGGATCGTCCGCAACNTGGGGCGCGAGCTGTCCGTGGCCCACATCGACCGCATAGACGCGCCGTGCGCCGCGGGCCAGCAGCACCTGCGTGAACCCACCGGTGGATGCACCCGCATCCAGCACCCGCTGTGGCACCACCAGGCCCGTGTCCGCCAGCGCCCCGAGCAGCTTGTGCGCGGCGCGCGACACCCACGGATCCTCGTCCACTTCGATCAGCGCCGCCCCGACCAACTGCGCGGGCTTGGCGGCGGTGCGTCCGTCCACCCGCACGCGTCCCCCGGCGATCAACTCCTGGGCCCGGCTGCGCGAACGGGCCAGGCCGCGCGCGACCAGGGCGACGTCCAGCCGGGTGCGCGGGGTGTCCGGCGTCATGGCTGTTCTGGTGCTGTCTTGTCGAGGATGGCCCCCAGTGCCTCCTGCGCGCGGCGAAGCCGGTCGTAGCGCTCGGCCAGCGACGTGTCGTCGGGATCGCCAACCGCGGCGATGACGGCATCCACGGCCGCATTCCCGGTGGCGGGCGGGGTCGGCATCATGGGCACGGAATCCTCAGACATGGCACCAGCCTAACCGCAGGCTCACCGCACCTGGTCGAGCTGGCGCAGCGCCCCGGCGGAATCGATGCCGGGATTGTCCCAGCACAGGTGCGCGAGCGCCCACAGCGCGTCCACCTGCTGCGACAGATCATCCAGCCGCCCGTCCAGGCGCGCGACGCCATCCGGCCCCACCGTGGCCGACACCTGTCCGCACCGCCACGCGGACGATGTCTCCATCTGGACGGCCCTGCGCTCGGGCCGCAGCAGATCGGACAGGTCATACCCCAGTCGCGTCGGACGCTGTTCGGGCACGGCTGCGACCAGTTCGGTCTTGCCGTGTGCCCCCGTCAGGACGAACAGGGAGTCCATCCCCGCGTTCGTCGCGCCCTGGATATCGGTGTCGAGGCGGTCGCCCACCGCGATCGCGTGCGTGGCGCCCAGCCTGCCCGCCATCAGCGTGAACAGCGGCGGGAACGGCTTGCCCGCCACGCGGACCGTCCGCCCGGGAAAACACGCCTGCAAGGCCGCCACCTGGGCGCCGGCGCCGGGCAGCAGCCCCTCGCTGGTCGGCCGGAGCATGTCGAGATTGCTCGCATACCAGACGACGCCGTCGCACAGCGCCAGACAGGCCTGCGACACCAGCGGCCAGGACAGATCCGGATCGTATCCCTGGACGATCGCGGCTGGATGGTCGCCGTTGCGGGTCACCGGACGCAGCCCGACGGCCATGATCTCGCGCGCCAGCGACACGCTGCCCACGACCAGCACCGCGCTGCCGGGGGCGAGTTCGGACGCCATCAGCGCCGCCACGGCCTGTCCGCTAGTCGCCACGTCCTGCGCCGCCGCCGCAATCCCCATCCGCTCCAGATCGGAGCAGATGACCTCGGGCTCCCGCGCCGCGTTGTTGGTGATGAATCCGACGCCCTTCGTGCGTGCCCGCAGCTGCGCCAACGTCTGCGGCGCGGACGGCACCGGCACGGGATACCGGTACACCACGCCGTCCAGGTCGAACAGCGCCGCGTCGTAGGCATCGATCACGGCATCAGCCATCGATGTCCTCCGCCGGATCCTCCTGTTCGAGCGTCGGCTGCGAGTCACACGATGCTTCCGCATCGGCTCCGTCGTTCACAGTGGACGCATCGGCCTGCTCTGGCGCATCGCCCAGCTGCCCAGCGGACCGCTCGGACTGCTCATCCGCATCGTCCGCCGTCTCGGCCGCGCCATCGCCAGGCTCGTCGGCCCCGGAGCCCTCGTCGCCGGACTCGCCATCGGGCTCATCGTCAGACTCGTCGTCGCCGAATTCGTCAGCCTCAGATTCATCATCGTCCAGCTCATCGTCAGACTCATCGTCATCAGAGTCATCGTCGCCGAACTCATCGTCGTCAAACTCATCATCGCCGGACTCATCAGCCTCGGACTCGTCGTCATCAGACTCGCCGTCGTCTAGCTCATCGTCAGACTCGTCGTCATCAGACTCGCCGTCATCGAACTGATCAGCCTCGGCCCCATCAGCCTCGGACCCATCGTCGTCAGACTCGTCGTCACCGAACTCGTCATCCTCAGACTCATCATCGTCCAGCTCATCATCAGACTCGTCGTCATCGAACTGATCAGTCTCGGCCCCATCAGCCTCGGACCCGTCGTCGTCAGACTCGTCGTCACCGAACTGATCAGCCTCGGCCCCATCAGCCTCGGACCCGTCGTCGTCACCGAACTCGTCATCCTCAGACTCATCGTCGTCAGACTCATCGATCTCCAGCACGACGCCATCGAGGCGCTCCAGGCGCTCCTCCGCATCCAGCTCGTCCTCGTCGTCCAGCGAAGCGGCCGCGACGAACCACTCGCGCGCCCCGTCCGCGCTTCCCGAGCGCTCCAGCAGATCCGCATAGGCGTAGCGCAGCCGGGCCTGCCCGGCTCGATCGCCCACCTTCTCGCTGATCGCCTGGCGCAACAGCCGCGACGCCTCATCGCGCTGACCGCAGTCATCGCGCGCACCCGCCGTTTCCAGCAGTACTTCAACATACTGTTCTGCCGACACATCCTGCTGCGTGACGCCCTGCAACAGCCGCAGCGCGGCCTCCGGATGCCCCAGCGCCCGCTCGCAATCGGCCATCACCGGGATGTAGTCCGCATCGCCGGTCATCCGGTGCAGCGTCCGATATTCGTTCAGCGCCGTCGCATAGTCCTCGACGGCGTACGCGGTTTCGGCCACGGCCTCCCGCACCGCGGACAGCCGTGGCGCCAAGTCGCGCGCCGACAGCGCATGCTCCAGCGCGGCCTCCGGATCGCTGTCCACGAGTTGCGCAGCCAGCAGCAGATCCTGCTTCACCGAATCAGCATTCGCCCTCGGCAGGCCCCGCAGCTGCCCCATCACATAGCTGGGCAGCCTCGGCTCGTCTGCCGCCGGTCGGGACGGACGACGCACCTCGCGCGGCTCACGGTCCTCGCCTTCCTGCGGACGCGGGCCCGCCTCACGACGGTCGTCCCACCGATTGCGTCCGCCCTCGCGCCGATCGCCGTAGCGATCGGGCTGCCGACGTCCCCCGTCCGAGTCCGGACGCTCCTGCCAGCGGTTCGTCCCCCGTTCGCGGGACGCATCCGGCTCCCCAGCGCCGAATCGGCCGCTCTCGCCGTACCTGCGGTCGTCGCCGCGCGGCGCACCGTGACGCTCATCCCGGCGATCGCCGTAGCTTCGAGGCTCGTCGCCGCTGTGTTGCCGACGATCCGAACCCCCACGGGTCGGATGATCCGACTGCCACTTCCGGTCGTGCCAGTCGCCGCTTCGCTCTCCACCCCGGCTCGGATGATCTCGGTCCGCACGCGGACGGAATCCCTCACCGCCGTCACGTCGACGATCGAACCCCCGGCGATCACCCGCTTGCGATCGCGGCGCGCGGCGATCGTCTCCGCTCGACCGTTCCCATCGATTCTCGCGCGCAGCACCGTCTGTGTCCGGCCGTTGCGAACGCTCTGCGTCCGCGCCAGCCCAACGGCCCTGACGAGGACCCCGATCCCGATCCGAACCAGCCCAACGATCCTGACGCGGAGCCCTGTCACCATCGGAACCAGCCCAACGGCCCTGACGAGGACCCCGATCCCGATCCGAACCCGCCCAACGATCCCGACGCGGACCGTCGTCTCGCCTGGGACCATCCGATCCCCGGCCACTGGGGTGTTCAAACCGTCTCACACCATCGCGATCGCCGCCGTCACGGGCCGACCAGCCCGAACCGCCACGATCGTTGCGGTCCCAGCTTCCTCCGCCGGACCCGCGTCGTTCTTCACCAGTGGACGCCGGGCGATACCTTCCGCCCGATCCCTCGCGGCCGCCAGCACTGAAGCCCCGGCCTCCCGAGTTGCGCAGCCTGTCACGATCCGGCCCCGAACCTCTGCGGTCCGAACCGCTCCGCTCGGAATCTCGCCAGCCCGGACGATCACCGTCACGGCGCTCCGGACGGGAGTCCCGAGACTGCGACCGCCCCTCGTCCATCCGGCCAGATCCCTCTCGGTCCCAGCGCTGCCGCGAAGCCCCGCTGCCAGACCGCCCCGGACCATGTCCATACGACGACCCACCGGCAGACCGATCCCACGACCCGTGCGAGCGACTCGCAAATCCGTGGCCCTGCGACCTCGACGCCTCGCGTCCGCCCTCAGAACCAGACTCTGCATCGCTGCGCCAACCCGAACCCGAACGTTGGCCGCTCTGCCCGTAACGATCAGATCCTCCGCGCGAACTGAAACCACGCCCTTGGCTGCCGTGTTCGCTCCCGCGCCCCGACCACCTCGGACGATCTCCACTGCGACCGGCATCGCCGGCTCCCGCACGTCCCGCACCACGATATCCGGAGCCGCCATTGCCCCGGGCCGAACCGCGGCCCTCACCATCCGAGGACCGACCACGGTCTGCGCGATCCCCGCGACGCTCACCCGCGCCACCAGAATCGCCTCGGTCGCCCCAGCGACCACCAGACTCACGCCTGTCCTGCCATCCGCCGCGCTCACCGCGCGCGGAATTGTGCCAGCCAGACCTCGAAGATCCTCTCGAATCCCGTCCGTCTCGCCGGCCGTCCTGGCTACGCCCCGTCGACTCCGCCACCACTCCGCCTTCCTCACCGTGCTGCACCTACAGCATAAATGCAAACTCCCTTGCGAGCCTAAGCCCGCAAGGGAGTTTGAAAGTCCGGCGGCGTCCTAGTCTCCCACAGGGTCCCCCCTGCAGTACCATCGGCGCTGAGAAGCTTAACTTCCGGGTTCGGAATGGAGCCGGGTGTTTCCCTCTCGCTATGGCCACCGAAACGCTATTGAGATGTTACGGCGATGCCCAAGGCGCAGAGCCTTCCAGGCACCCCGACCGTATCTCGGGAACAGCACAGTGGACGCGAATATCTTAGTAGGAACAAGCCCTCGGCCTATTAGTATCGGTCAGCTTCATGCCTCACGGCACTTCCACGTCCGACCTATCAACCCGGTAGTCTTCCGGGGGCCTTACCAGATTAACTCTGAGGGAACCCTCATCTTGAAGCGTGCTTCCCACTTAGATGCTTTCAGCGGTTATCACTTCCCAACGTAGCCAACCAGCCGTGCTCTTGGCAGAACAACTGGCACACCAGAGGTTAGTCCGTCCCGGTCCTCTCGTACTAAGGACAGCTCTTCTCAAGATTCCTACGCGCGCAGCGGATAGGGACCGAACTGTCTCACGACGTTCTAAACCCAGCTCGCGTGCCGCTTTAATGGGCGAACAGCCCAACCCTTGGGACCGACTCCAGCCCCAGGATGCGACGAGCCGACATCGAGGTGCCAAACCATGCCGTCGCTGTGAGCGCTCGGGCAAGATCAGCCTGTTATCCCCGGGGTACCTTTTATCCGTTGAGTTCTGGCGCTTCCACATGCCACCAGAAGATCACTAATCCCGACTTTCGTCCCTGCTCGACATGTCTGTCTCACAGTCAAGCTCCCTTGTGCATTTACACTCAACACCTGATTGCCAACCAGGCTGAGGGAACCTTTGGGCGCCTCCGTTACCTTTTTGGAGGCGACCGCCCCAGTCAAACTACCCATCAGGCACTGTCCCTGATCCAGATAATGGACCTAGGTTAGATAACCAGAACGACCAGAGTGGTATTTCAACGTTGACTCCACGATCACTGGCGTGATCGCTTCAAAGTCTCCCACCTATCCTACACAAGTCGTACCAATCACCAATACCAAACTATAGTAAAGGTCCCGGGGTCTTTCCGTCCTGCTGCGCGTAACGAGCATCTTTACTCGTACTGCAATTTCGCCGAGTTCGTGGTGGAGACAGTACGCAAATCGTTACTCCATTCGTGCAGGTCGGAACTTACCCGACAAGGAATTTCGCTACCTTAGGATGGTTATAGTTACCACCGCCGTTTACTGGGGCTTAAGTTCACCGCTTCGCTTGCGCTAACAGTTCCCCTTGACCTTCCAGCACCGGGCAGGAGTCAGTCCGTATACATCGTCTTACAACTTAGCACGGACCTGTGTTTTTAGTAAACAGTCGCTTGCGCCTGGTCTCTGCGACTCTCAGTGCTCGTGACAGTAAATGCCGTCACACTTTGAGTCCCCCTTATTCCGAAGTTACGGGGGCATTTTGCCGAGTTCCTTCACCACGATTCTCTCGATCGCCTTGGTATTCTCTACCTATCCACCAGTGTCGGTTTGGGGTACGGGCGGCTGACAACTCGCTAACGAAGCTTTTCTAGGCAGCATAGGATCACCAACTACAAAATTGCTTCCCGGTATCATGTCTCAGGCATATGAGGTGTTTTCGCCACCTCGCCCTACGCATTTACACCTCCATTTCCGATCGGAGGCTTGGCTACCTTCCTGCGTCCCTCCGCAGCTTACCTAATACAGATCTGGGTCGCAGACTCAGTATCGCCGACCATCCGAAGATGGCCATCGATACCTTGCGTGCTTAGCTTCGTCCGTCTCGGTATGGTCGTTGTTTCGCCGGTACGGGAATATAAACCCGTTGTCCATCGACTACGCCTGTCGGCCTCGCCTTAGGTCCCGACTTACCCAGGGCAGATTAGCTTGACCCTGGAACCCTTGGATATTCGGCGGACGGGTTTCTCACCCGTCATTCGCTACTCATGCCTGCATTCTCACTCGTATGCTCTCCACGACTGGGTCACCCCGCCGCTTCACAGCACATACGACGCTCCCCTACCCATCCGCGCGCCTGGACTTACGTCAGGCACATGCGCGAATGCCATAGCTTCGGCGGATAACTTAAGCCCCGCTAAATTGTCGGCGCAGAATCACTTGACCAGTGAGCTATTACGCACTCTTTCAAGGGTGGCTGCTTCCAAGCCAACCTCCTGGTTGTCTCCGCAACTCCACATCCTTTTCCACTTAGTTATCTCTTAGGGGCCTTAGCTGATGATCTGGGCTGTTTCCCTTTCGACGACGAACCTTATCGCCCGCCGTCTCACTGCCGTGCTCTCACTTGTCGGCATTCGGAGTTTGACTGATTTCGGTAAGCTGGTAGGCCCCCTAGATCATTCAGTGCTCTACCTCCGACAAGAAACGCACGACGCTGCACCTATATGCATTTCGGGGAGAACCAGCTATAACGGTGTTTGATTGGCCTTTCACCCCTATCCACAGCTCATCCCCCAGGTTTTCAACCCTGGTGGGTTCGGGCCTCCACGACGTCTTACCGTCGCTTCACCCTGGCCATGGATAGATCACACCGCTTCGGGTCTAGAGTATACGACTATGTCGCCCTATTCGGACTCGCTTTCGCTTCGGCTCCCCCACACGGGTTAACCTCGCCACATACCCTAACTCGCAGGCTCATTCTTCAAAAGGCACGCTGTCACCCGATCCGAAGATCCGGCTCCAACGGTTTGTATGCAATCGGTTTCAGGTACTATTTCACTCCCCTCCCGGGGTACTTTTCACCTTTCCCTCACGGTACTTGTTCACTATCGGTCACCAAGGAGTATTTAGGCTTAGCGGGTGGTCCCGCCAGATTCACGCGGAATTTCAGGGGTTCCGCGTTACTTGGGGTGTCACTCGAGAGTGATCAGCTTACGTTTACAGGGGTATCACCTTCTGTGCCGCAGCTTTCCATCGTGCTTCTACTTCACTGATCATTTTTGACTCTCTGGCCGTTTGACAGACCGACCTGAGTGGCCCCACAACCCCGCACGTGCAACGCCTGTCAGCTATCACACACGTACGGTTTGGCCTCTTCCGCGTTCGCTCGCCACTACTTACGGAATCACGGTTGTTTTCTCTTCCTGTGGGTACTGAGATGTTTCACTTCCCCACGTTCCCTCCAACTGCCCTATGTGTTCAGGCAGAGGTTGCCAGACATTGCTCTGGTGTTTCAAGGTTNCCCTATTCGGAGATCCCCGGATCGAAGCTTGTTTACCAGCTCCCCAGGGCTTTTCGCAGGTTACCACGTCCTTCTTCGGCTCTTGGTGCCAAGGCATCCACCGATTGCACTTAGTAGCTTGTTTTTCTACAAAGATGCTCGCGTCCACTGTGAAGTTCTCAAGATGCGGGCGGATCCAGGACATCGGATCGACANGACGTCGTCGATGTGCTGGCCGCAGAAGAATCGTTGCCTTACGCAACCGACCCCTCAGGACCCAACAGCGTGCCCAAGGCTGTCACCCCTTGCCTCACGTTCCACTCCCTCACGGGTTGTACTTGTTTGCTTGGTGCGACAGCTTAATAGTCAATGTTCCACATTCCGTAGCCAGCCTGCCCGATGACGAACGCATCGGAAACAAGCAGATGGACAGAGCAGGCTCTGCCAATGGCTCCTTAGAAAGGAGGTGATCCAGCCGCACCTTCCGGTACGGCTACCTTGTTACGACTTAGTCCTAATCACCAGTCCCACCTTCGACGGCTCCCTCCACAAGGGTTAGGCCACCGGCTTCGGGTGTTACCGACTTTCATGACTTGACGGGCGGTGTGTACAAGCCCCGGGAACGTATTCACCGCAGCGTTGCTGATCTGCGATTACTAGCGACTCCGACTTCATGGGGTCGAGTTGCAGACCCCAATCCGAACTGAGACCGGCTTTTTGAGATTCGCTTGCCCTTGCGGGTTCGCAGCTCTTTGTACCGGCCATTGTAGCATGCGTGAAGCCCTGGACGTAAGGGGCATGATGACTTGACGTCATCCCCACCTTCCTCCGAGTTGACCCCGGCGGTCTCCTATGAGTTCCCGGCATTACCCGCTGGCAACATAGGACGAGGGTTGCGCTCGTTGCGGGACTTAACCCAACATCTCACGACACGAGCTGACGACAGCCATGCACCACCTGT
>WRGV01000033.1 GCA_009787035.1 Propionibacteriaceae bacterium
GCCCCCGCCAGCATCGCCTGCGGCGGGAAGCTCTCGTGCACCTCATCGGCGCGCATCACGTTGACCAGCGGCACCGCGTGCGACGTGGGCGGGATGTCCTGATCCGCCACGTGCCCGACGCTTTTCACCGCGTCCAGGATCACATCCAACTGCGGCGCCAGCGCCGCCAACTCGTCCTGCGTCAGTTCCAGGCGGGCCAATCCGGCCAGCCGGGCAACGTCAGCCGTCGTCACACCCATCGCGTCGCCCCCTCTCGCACGCCATCTTATCGTGGACGCACGCGGCGACCGGCGACAACGCAGCCAGGGTGCCCGTGGTGGCAACACGGAAGCGGCGTCCCACGGGTGGCATGGCAAGGCGGAGGAGGGAGTCGGACTGGACGTCCGGCGACCGACGACAACGCAGCCAGGGTGCCCGTGGGGCGTCGCTACTCCGTTACATCGAGGTGGATGACGCCGTAGTTGTATGCCTTGCGGCGGTAGGCGACGCTGGGTTTGCCGGTCTCGGCGTCGACGTACAGGAAGAAGTCGTGGCCGACGAGCTCCATCTCGTCCAGGGCCTGCGCCAGCGTCAGCGGCGTGGCCTGGAAGACCTTCTCACGCACCACGAGCGGCCCATCGCCCACGACCTCGACACCGGCCACCGTGGACACCTTGACGGCCGGGGGCTCCGGCTCGGCGGGCGGGGTGGGACGCAGCGACTCGACGGGAAGCAGCGGCACCGAACCCAGATCGGTGGAGCGCAGGCCGCGGCGCGACTTGCGGCGGTCGGCCGCCTTGCGCAGCTGCGTGTCCAGCTTCTTGAGCGCGCCCTCGAAGGCGAGCATCTTGTCGTCCGCGATGCCGATGCCGCGGATCACGGGGCCCTTGCCGCGCAGCGTGATTTCGCAGCGCGTGCCCTCGACCTTGTTGTCGCTGCCGGTGAACTCGATCTCGGCGCCGATCACACGTGTGCTCAGTTTGCCGACCGCCTCGGTCAGGGCGCGCTCTGCGTCCTGGCGGATCGTGTCGGTGATGGTGCAACGCCGAGCAGTGATGGTGATGTCCACGATGACTCCTTCCTGCGATGGCCCTTGTGGTCAAAGCGGGGGCCCACCTCCAGGCTACCCATACCGGCCGTCAACTCCGAGTCGATGACACGACCCCGACATCATCCGCACAGCATTCGGCGTCAGATCCGGTGGCGCGTCCCGGCCTGTTCGAGACGGGCGTCCCACCGCCCCGCGACCGGGGTGCCGCAGCCCTGGCAGCGTCCGGACGCATCGAGCGCGTACCGTTCGATCCGATACCCGGCGCGCACGACGACGGGCGCGCCGCAGGCGGGACACCACGTCGTCGATCCGTCCGGATCGATCACATTGCCCGTGTAGACGTAGCGCAGCCCGGCCTCCTGGCCGATCCGGCGAGCCCGGCGCAGCGTCGCCAGCGGCGTGCGCGGCACGTCCATCATGCGGTTGTCGGGATGGAACGCGGTGAAGTGCAGCGGCACGTCCACGCCCAGCTCGCCCGCGACGAACTCGGTCAGCGCGTGCAGCTCGGCGTCGGAGTCGTTGAGCCCCGGGATCACCAGCGTGGTCACCTCGACCCACACGGATGTCTCGTGCACCAGGTAGCGCAGCGTGTCGAGCACCACCTCCATGCGCCCGCCGACCACACGGCGGTAGAAGTCGGGGCTGAAGCTCTTCAGATCGACGTTGGCGGCATCCATCGCCGCGAAGAAGTCGGCGCGCGGGGCGGGGTTGATGTATCCGGCCGTCACGGCGATGTTGAGCAGGCCGCGGGCGCGGGCGGCGGCGGCCACGTCGATCGCGTATTCGGGAAAGATCACCGGGTCGTTGTACGTGTACGCCACGCCCCGGCATCCGGTGCGCGCGGCCGCATCGGCGATGGCCTGCGGGCCGGCCTGGTCGGTCAGCGCATCGAAGCTGGTCGCCGTCGAGATCTCCCAGTTTTGGCAGAACCGGCACGCCAGGTTGCAGCCCGCCGTGCCGAAGCTGAACACGGACGAGCCGGCGGCCACGTGGTTGAGCGGCTTCTTTTCGACCGGGTCGATGCAGAAGCCGGACGAGCGGCCGTACGTCGTCAGCACGAGCCGTCCGTCCTCATTCTGGCGGACGAAGCAGCGCCCGCGCTGACCGGGACGCAGCCGACACGCGCGGGGACACAGGTCGCATTGGACGCGGTCGTCGCCCAGCGCATGCCAGTAGCGGGCCGGCGCACCGGTGCCCTGGCTCATGCGGGCTCGGCGAACGCGGTCACCGTGTAGCGCGCCAGCCGGATCTGCGGGCTCCAGTGGTCGGGCGGAAGGTCGGCCTTGATGAGCAGGTGCTGCAGGAACTGGCTCGGGTCGGGCAGCTCGTCCCAGACCTGGGGCAGGAAGGTCGCCCGGTGCCATCCGGCGTCCAGGATCACGCCGTCGATGCCGGGCCGCAGCTGGCGCAGCGCGTCGGCGCGGTCGGTGAACTGGATCGGCACGGACGGCCCCAGCACGCTCACCTCGATGCGCACGCGGTCGAGGTCGGCGGCGCGCAGCGGCCGGAACCGCGGGTCGGCGAACGCCGCCGACTGCGCGTTGGAGGCCACGTCCTGGCCCAGCGGCCGGTGCGCCACCAGCGAACCGATGCAGCCGCGCAGGCGTGCGTCCATCGTCAGCGTGACGAAACTGGCACCCGGGGCGCACAGCCAGGCGGGATGATCGGTCACCAGGTCTTCGCGCAGATCCAGTCGCTGCTCGATGCTCGCGCGAGCCAGGCCCGTCAGCACCGATCCGGCATCGGCCGGGAAGACATCAGGCCACGTCATCGTCGTCCCCCTGCCCGTAGAAGCCGAACGCGGCATATCCCACGACGCGCCGTCTGTCGCCGGCGGTGTCGCCCGAGTTGCACGCACCCAGCAGCCTGGGCACCACACCGTGGCGCGGGGCGGCCAGCAGCAGGCCGTCCACGCCCGTGGCGCCGCACGCCTGATCGTGGTCGATGCCCGCATCCAGCGCGAGCACCTGGCCGATGGTGCCCGCATCGATCTGCCGGGCCTGGTCGTACGGGTGGTAGTGCGACAGGTCGCTGCTGATCACGATCAGCGTCTCGGGACCGCCCCAGAGGGCATCGAGCACCTCGGCGACCTCCGCCGGCTCGACCCACCCGGCTGCCAGTGCGATGACGTCCGCATCGGGCAGCACGCGCTGCAGGAACGGCAGCTGCACCTCCAGCGAATGCTCCTCGGCGTGCACCTCGCGGCTGACGACCACCTGGGGAAGGCCCGCCAGCGCGGCAACGCCCGACTGCCACACCGGCACCTCGCCCAGCGGGGTGGCCAGCGCGTCCGCATCGGGCAGCGCGATCGCCCGGATGCCGACCCGGTGCGTCGGTCCGACGATGACGACGTGACGGATCGTCCCGGCCCCCGGCTTCAGCCCCGCGTAGGCCAGCGCGGCGGTCGAACCGGAATAGACGTATCCCGCGTGCGGGACGATGACGGCCTTGGGTACCGGCGCGGGCGCGGCGACGTCGGCGACCAAGGCGTCGACCATCGCGCGCAGTTCCTCGGGACGCTCCGGATAGAACATGCCGGCCACAGCCGCTGGACGGATCCGCATCATGGCCTCCCTGGGCTCGCGACCGATAGCTCCTACGAATCCCACCGTACGCGCGCACGCAGCCGTCCGCAGGAGGGCGGGCCACACGTCTCACACAGCGACCGCCTGAGCTACGGAGTGACCACGCTGCGGCCGCTGCGCCGCCGCGCTAGGCAGACCGGGTAGTCTATGCACTGTCACTTTTGGGTACCGTCCTTGCCATTGCCCGACATCACACCGCCGTGCGATGGCTTTGTGGTGCCCGGGATTCAGCCGATCCGATCGGCATCTCCCCTTGTAGATGGAGGATTTACTCGATATGGCGACCTACGCCACCGCACCCACGACCAACCCAGCCAGGCAGGTGCCGCCGCATCACCGGCACCATGCCAAGCCCGCGCGCCCGTCCACCAGCGAAGCGATGCGGAACCAGCCGTCGGCCGTGTGGGCGATCGCGTTCGCATGCGTGGTGTCGTTCATGGGCATCGGCCTGGTCGATCCGATCCTGCCGACCATCGCGGCCCAGCTGCACGCCAGCTCGACCGAATCGGAGCTGCTGTTCACGACGTATCTCGCCTTCACCGGCGTGGCCATGTTCTTCACCAGTTGGGTGTCCAGCCGCATCGGCGTCAAGGCGACGCTGCTGATCGGCCTGGCGGTCATCGTCGTCTTCGCGGTCGCCTGCTCGGCGTCGCCGTCGGTCAGCGCGATCATCGGCTTCCGCGCCGGGTGGGGCCTGGGCAACGCGCTGTTCATCTCGACCGCCCTGTCGGCCATCGTGTCGGCCGCCACCGGCGGATCCGCAGGCGCCATCATCTTGTACGAGTGCGCGCTCGGCATCGGCATGGCCTTCGGGCCGCTGACCGGCGGCGCCCTGGGCACCATCACCTGGCGCGCCCCGTTCCTCGGCACCGCCACGCTGATGGCTATCGGCCTGATCGCCATCGCGGTGCTGCTGAAGAACAACCCGCACTCCAAGCGCAAGATGCACGCCGCGCCCGTCCACCTGTCGGCCCCGTTCAAGGCCATGACGGTGCCCGGCATGCGCACGATGAGCATCGTCGCGTTCTTCTACAACATGGCCTTCTTCACCACGCTCGCCTACCCGCCCTTCGCCCTGGCCCGCCACGGCGTGCACAGCGCGATCGTCATCGGCCTGATCTTCTTCGGCTGGGGCGGCCTGCTGGCCCTGTCGGCCGTCTTCGTCGCCCCGCGGCTGATCCAGCGCACGCGCCGCACCACCGTCGCGATCGGCGCCATGACCGCGCTGGCCATCGTGCTGATCGCCTGCGCCCTGCTCATCAACTCGGTGCCCGGGCTCATCGTGGCGATCATCCTGGCCGGCATCCCGCTCGGCCTGCTGAACACGACGCTGACCGAGTGCTCCATGGAGGCCAGCGACCTGCCCCGTCCCGTCGCGAGCTCGACGTACTCCGGCTGGCGCTTCCTCGGCGGGGCCATCGCGCCGCCGCTGTGCACGCTGCTCGGCAACGACACCACCGCCTGGATGCCCTTCGCGTACGGCGCCCTGGTCATCATGATCTCGTGCCTGACCATCGTCGTGTGCCGCAAGACCCTGCACCGCGCCGACGACATGCCGGAGACGCAGATGCAGCAGGCCGAATCCATCAACCTGGCGGCACAGAATCTGTCCTAGACGCCACGAGGGCTGCGTTGCGGTCGCCACCGCCGGTAGGGTGGCGCCATGACGATCGCGTGGCATGTGTATCCGCTCGGGTTCGTGGGCGCGCCCATCCGGCCCGACACGACACCCCCGCTGTGTCACCGGCTGCCGCGGCTGACATCGTGGCTGGCCTACGCGGCCGCGATGGGGTGTAACGCGCTGAGCCTGGGGCCGGTGTTCGCCTCGTCCAGCCACGGCTACGACACGCTCGACTACCGGCGCATCGATCCGCGCCTGGGTGATCAGGCCGACTTCGACGAGCTCGTCGGGACGGCCCACGCCCTGGGCATGCGCGTCTACCTGGATGGGGTGTTCAACCATGTCGGACGCGGATTCCCGGCGCTGCAGCGTGCCCTGGCCGCCCCGGACGGCGATCCGTGCCGCCGGTTCTTCGCGTGGGACAACCACGGGCAGCCGCGCCGCTTCGAGGGGCACGCCGGGCTGATCGAACTGAACCATGCCGACCCCGACGTGCAGGCCCGCGTCGCCGACATCATGTGCCTGTGGCTGGGCCGCGGCGTGGACGGATGGCGCCTGGACGCCGCGTACACCACCGGCCCCGCCTTCTGGGCGAAGGTGCTGCCCCGCGTGCGCGAGCGGTTCGGCCAGGCGTACGTCTTCGCCGAGATCCTGCATGGCGACTTCGCCGGCTTCGTGCGCGCGTCTGGCGTCGACTCGGCCACGCAGTACGAGCTGTGGAAGGCCATCTGGAGCAGCATCCACGACGCCAACTTCTTCGAGCTGAAGTGGGCGCTGGCGCGGCATCAGGCGATGCTCGGCTCATTCGTGCCCGTCACGTTCATCGGCAACCACGATGTCGACCGCATCGCCAGCCAGATCGGGCCGGACGCGGTGCCGCTGGCGCTGGCCATCCTCATGACCGTCGGCGGCGACCCGCACCTGTACTACGGCGACGAGCAGGGCTTCACGGGCACCAAGGGCTCGGGGCCGGGCACGGACGACCCGCTGCGCCCCGCGTTCCCCGCGGCCCCCGACCAGCTGCCGGACGGCGGGCTGTACGGCATCCACCGTGAGCTGATCGGCCTGCGCCATGCGCGTCCCTGGCTGCGCCGTGCCGTCACGACGCTGGACGAGGTCACCTGCCCCCGGTTGGCGTACACCAGCGCCGATCCGGACGATCCGGGCCGGTGCGTCCGCGTCGTCCTCGATCTGAACGGCGGGCCGCGCGTCAGCATCAGCGACGCCGCGGGCGCCGCGCTGTTCGACTATCGAGGATGACGGCGGTCAGCCCGCGGTCTCCCCAGACCTCGTCCGGGCTCTGCGGACGAGCGCGACTGCCAGAAGACACAACCCGGACAGCAGCGCCAGTCCCGCGCCCATCGCACCGGTGCTGTCGATCGGCGTTCCGCCGGTGGGTGCGCTGTGTGTCGTGGTGGGTACGCTCAGTTGGGTTTGGACGGTGGCGGTTGGGGTGCCGTTGGGCGCGGTTTGGGTGACGGTGATCTGGTGTTGTCCACCCGTGAAGGGTTGGTCGGCCTGGCAGGTCCAGGTGCCGTCGGTGTTCACGGTGGTGGTGCAGACCGGGTTGCCGGAGTCTTTCACGGCCACGGAGTAGCCGGGTTCCCCGGTACCGGAGAACACGGGCCTTGTGCCGGGTGTGGTGTCGACCGGGTTGACGGACACATCTGCCGCGGGGACCGACACGGTCTGTTTGGCCGGTGTGGTCGGGTTGCCAGACGGGTCGGTCTGCGTGGCGGTCAGGGAGTAGTCCCCTGCGGTGAGACGCGTATTGGAGATACAACTCCAGGTGCCGTCGTCTTTCACATCGGTCTCACACAGGGTGCCGGTGGCGCCGGTGACGGTGACGTGGAAGCCGGGTTCCCCGGTTCCCGATAGGACAGGTCGGGCACCACTCGCTGGGTTGGTGACCGGGTCGAGGACGACTTGTGTGACGGGGACGGCGATGTTGCGTGCGACCGAGGGTGACATGACCCCGGTGGAGCTGGTCTGCAGCGCGGTCACGGTGTGGTCGCCGCCGCCGAGCTTCACCGACGAGGTGCAGGTCCAGGTGCCGTCGGATCCGACAGTCGCGGTGCACAGAGGCGTGGTGCCATCCATCACGGTGACTTGGTAGCCGGGTTGTCCGGTGCCGCTGACTTTCGGCACCCCGCCCGGCGGCACGAGGGTGACCGAGTCGATCACCAGGGAGTTGGTGCGGCTGGCTTGTTGGGTTTGTTGGGCGGTGGCGCCACTCGGGCTGGTGGCGGTCGCATGGATGCTGTTCCCGTCCGCCACCGGTGTTGTGGGTGTGCAACTGAAGTTCCCCTGCGCATCCGCGGTCACAGCCTCGCAGCCCGGGATCGGATTCCCGTTGCTATCGGTGATCTGCACCGTGACACCCGGATCTGTCGTCCCGGTGATGCTGGTTCCGTCGCTCGGGTTCAAGGTGAGCGGCGGCGGTGCGGTATCGACAGTGAACGTGGACGGGGATGGGTCAGACGCATTCCCGGCCGGATCGGTTTGCACGGCGGTGACGGAGTGCGGCCCATCGGGCAGTGTCACCGTAGAGGTGCAGGTCCAGGTGTTGTCGGGTTGCACGGTCGCCTCGCAGAGCAGGGTGCCGCCTTCCACGATGGTCACGGTTGCTCCGGGTTCCCCGGTGCCGGTGAACACGGGTTTCGGCTGCCCGGTCGTCCCGCCCGGGGCGGGCGCGGTGATGACCGGCGGGTCCGGATTGTGGGCATCCACGGCGAACGTGACCGATGGTGACGGGTCGGACTGGTTCCCGGCCGCATCCTGCTGTGTCGCAGTGATGGTGTGGGTGCCGTCTGTGAGCTCAGTCTCCGGCGTGCAGGCCCACTGCCCGTCCGCGGCCACATCCGCCTCACACAGCACATTCCCACCCTCGGTGACCACGACATGCGCCAACGGTTCCCCGGTGCCGGAGATGGCCGGTGTCGGATCGGTCAGAGTACTGCCCGAAGCTGGGCCGGTGATGGCAGGGGGTGCGGGCTTGTCCGCGTCCACGGCGAACGTGACCGGCGTGGATGGCCCGGACTGGTTCCCAGCCCGGTCGGTCTGTTTCGCGGTGATCGTGTGATCCCCATTGTCCAGGGCTTGGGTGGGGACACACGTCCAGGTGCCATCAGCCCCGACCGTCGCCGTACACACAGTCGCCCCATTCTCGGTCACAACCAAGCTGGCACCCGCCTCACCGGTCCCGGAGATCGTGGGCCGGTTCTGAGCGATGACCGCACCCGCGGCCGGGCCCGTGACCACAGGCGGAGCCGGAGCCTGCGTATCAACCGTGAACGACACCGTCGCATCCGGCGACGCGTTGCCGGCGTCGTCGGTCTGATTCGCCGTCAACGTGTTCGCACCCTCAGGCAACGAGATCACCGGAGTGCAGGTCCAGTGGCCGTTGCCGTCCACATCCGCCCCGCACACCACCTCACCGCTCTCGTCGTACACGACCAAGTGCGCGTTCGCCTCACCGGTCCCGCTGATCGCGGGAGTCGGGTTGTTGGTGAACGACCCGGGCGCCGGGGCGGTAAAGACCGGTGCGGCCGGCGGCTGGGTATCGACCAGGAAGGTCACCGACGGCGATGCGTCGGATCGGTTCTGGGCAGCATCGGTCTGACTGGCCGTGATCGTGTGCTGGCCCTCGGACAGCGCAGTGGTGGGTGTGCACGACCACGCACCCGTGCTGGTGACATCGGCCTCGCACACCTTTGACGCGCCCTCCCACACCGTCACATGGGCATGCGGTTCGCCGACCCCGACGATCACAGGCTGCTTCCCCACGGAGTCTCCAGCACTCGGGCTGCTGATAGATGGCGCGGCGGGCTTGACCGAATCCACCGTGAACGTCGTCTGCGCCGTCCCCGACGACAACCCAGCCAGATCGGTCTGCATCGCCGAAAACGTGTGGGAACCCTGATCCAGCGCATCATCCGGCGTGCACGACCAGGTGCCGTTCGTCAACACGTCGGTCTGACAGATGGTCTTCGTGCCCTCCGTCACCACCACATGCGCATTCGCCTCGCCCGTACCCGTCACCGGAGGCTTCACCTGATTCGTCAACGAACCGTCCGCCGGCGTCAAGATCTCCGGATTGGCCGGCGGCGTCGTGTCGATCGTGAACGACACCTGGTTCGACGGATCCGATCCGATACCGACATCGTCAGTCTGTGTCGCCGTGATCGTGTAAGGCCCATCGGGCAACACCGTCGCCGGAGTGCACGACCACGAACCATTCGCCACAACATCGGCCTCGCACACCTGCTGGCCACCCGTCGTGGTCACCACGACATGCGAACCCGACTCCCCCGTGCCGGTCACACTCGGCTGACCAGTGGCCACGATCTGCCCATTGCTCGGTCCCGTAATCGACGGCGGGTCAGGAATATGCGAATCCACCGTGAACGTCACGGCTGTGGACACGTCCGACTCATTGGCCGCCGCATCCGTCTGCTGAGCGGTGATCGTATGCGAACCATCCGGCAACGCCGCCGCCGGCGTACACGACCACGACCCATCGTCAGCCACATCAGCCTGGCACAGCGGGGCGTCCACACCTTGTTCGGACACCACCACATGCGCACCCGGCTCACCCGTCCCCCGGATCGGCGGCGTCGAACCAGCCCGGCCGTTGTTCGTCGGCCAGGTGATCTGCGGCGGATCAGGCGCACCCGTATCCACCGTGAACGACACCGCATCGGAGGCGTCGGACTGGTTGCCGACCGCATCCGTCGCCGTCGCGGTGATCGTGTAGGTGCCGTCGTCGAGTCCGGATGTCGGTGCGCACGACCAGTTGCCGTTGTCATCGGCATCCGCGCTGCACAGCGTGGCATTGGCGGCCTTGACGACCACGTGCGAGTCGGGTTCTGCGGTGCCGTGGATGGTTGGCTGGGTGTTGGAGGTGACGGTGCCGTCGGTGGGACCGGTGATGACCGGCGGGTCGGGCGGTTCGGCGTCGACGGTCAGCTCGGCCTCGCCGGGCGACGAGATCGCGTACAGACCGGTGATGTTGTCCAGGCCGATGGAGTAGT
>WRGV01000034.1 GCA_009787035.1 Propionibacteriaceae bacterium
GTCCTCGGCCGAGTCGGGATCGTCGGCCTCCAGCGTCGCGACCGGCAGCTGCGTGCCCAGCGCGGCCGCCGTCATCGGGATCTTCAGCGCGACCTCCAGGTTGTCGCCGTCGCGGCGGAACGCATCGTGCTTTGCCACGCTGACTTCGATGTACAGGTCACCGGCCGGGCCACCGCCGGGGCCGACCTCACCCTGTCCGGACAGGTGGATGCGGTTGCCCGTCGACACCCCGGCCGGAATGTTGACGGTGATCGTGCGCTGCGTGCGCACGCGACCCTCGCCCGAGCAGTCGGTGCACGGGCTGGCGATGATCGTGCCGTAGCCCTGGCAGGCCGAGCACGGCTGCGTCGTGCGGATGTCGCCCAGGAACGAGCGCTGCACCGCCGTCACCTGGCCGCGACCCTGGCAGCGCGTGCAGGTGGTGGGGCTGGTGCCCGAGGCCGACCCCGACCCCGAGCAGCCCGGGCAGACGACGTACGTGTTCAGATTCACCTGCTTGGCGACGCCGAACGCCGCCTCGACCAGCGGCAGCTGCACGCGAACCAGCTGGTCCTGCCCGCGGCGCACGCGCGGGCGCGGTCCGCGCGAGCTGGCCTGCGCCGCCCCGCCGAACATGGCATCCATCAGGTTGCCCAGATCGAAACCGCCCGCGCCGAAGTTCGCGAACCCGCCGAACGGGTCGAACCCGGCCCCGCCGCCGTTGTGCAGCGGATCGCCGCCGCGGTCGAAGACGGCCTTCTTCTGCGGGTCGCTCAGCACCTCGTAGGCCTCGTTGACGGCCTTGAACTTCTCTTCGGCCTGCGGGTCGTCGGTGACGTCGGGATGCAGCTGCTTGGCCTTGCGGCGGTAGGCGTGCTTGATCTGGTCGGGGCTCGCGTCGCGTTGGACCCCCAGCACCTGGTAGTAATCGGCTGCCATTCATCCCTCCATCAGAAAACGTCCGACGTACTGCGCGACCGCCCGCACCGCCGCCATCGTGGACGGATAGTCCATGCGCGTCGGCCCCACCACGCCCAGCGTGGCCCAGGCATCGTCCCCCGCCGTGTAGCTGCTCGCCACCACGGAGGTCGAGCGCAGGGGAACGTACGGATTCTCGTGCCCGATGCGCACCGCGACATCGCCCGAGGACGCGTCGTGCACCGCCTCGCCGAGCAGCTGCAGCAGCACCACCTGCTCCTCCAGCGCCTCCAGCACCGGGCGCACCATGGTGTCGTACTGGTCGCCGAAGCGGGCCAGGTTGGGCACGCCCCCGACGGCCACCTGCGTCGAGCGGTCGGCGGTCAGCAGCTCGACCAGCGTCGCCACAAGGGCGGACGCGGCGCGCTGCAGGTCGGGCGCCAGGCTGGTCAGGCCGTGGGCCAGCTTCTGCGCGGCCGCACCCACCTGACAGTCACGGGCCATCGCGTTGCTCCAGTGCGACAGCGTGGACAGCGTGTCCAGGTCGACGCCCGGCATCTCGACGACGCGCTGGTCGACGCGGCCCGTGCTGCGGATGACGATCACCAGGATGCGGTCGGCCGTCAGATCGACCAGCTCGATGTGCCGCACGGTCGTGGAGGTCGCCTGCGGGTATTGCATGATGGCGACGTGGCGCGTGATCTGCGCCAGCAGGCGCACGGTGCGGGCGACGATGTCGTCCACATCCACCGCGCCCTGCATGAACGTGGCGATCGCGCGCCGCTCGGCGCCCGACAGCGGCTTGACGGTCGCCAGCCGGTCGACGAACAGGCGATACCCCTTGTCTGTGGGGATGCGCCCCGCCGAGGTGTGCGGCTGTGTCAGCAGGCCCTCATCTTCCAGCGCGGCCATGTCGTTGCGGATCGTGGCCGGCGACACATCCAGGTGGTGGCGCTCGACCAGCGCCTTCGACCCGACCGGTTCCTGCGTCGACACGTAGTCGGTGACGATCGCCCGCAGGACGTCCAACTTTCGCTCGTCCAGCATCGTCCCCCCTCTGCCTTCAGCTAGCACTCGTGGCACCAGAGTGCCAAGTTTACTCGCTGTCCATGACAGTTCTGACCGCGTAATGACACGAGATGGGCGGGTTTAGCGTCATTGCGCACAACTGACCCCCGTTCGTGCCATGGTTGTCCCATGGGCCAGCCCACGTTCTCTTTCGGCGCTTGGCGCCCTGTGCGCGACGGCGTTTTCGTCTGCACGGCGCAGCCCGAAGGGGTCACCATCGGCTGCGTGCTCGGCACGGACCATGCGCTGTTGGTGGACACCGGATCGTGCCCCGATCAGGGCGCCGCGCTGGCACGCAGCGTGCAGACACAGTTGGGACGGACGGTGGACGCCGTCGTCGTCACGCATGCGCACTTTGACCACTGGTTCGGCCTGGCCGGGCTCGGCGAAAGCCCGTCGTGGGGACACGCCGGGCTGCAGCGCGAGGCCCGCGACTGCGTGGACGCCGAGGTCGCCTACCGGCACGGCTTCTCCCCCGAACTGATCGTGCCGCCAAGCACGCTCGTTTCCGAGCCGGTCTGGATCGATCTGGGCGGGCGCCACGTCGAGTTCGTGCCCTGCACGCCCGCGCACAGCAACACCGACCTGGTGGTGCGCGTGCCCGACGCCGACCTCATCTTCATGGGCGATCTCATCGAGCAGTCGGACGATCCGGACTTCGGCCCCGACTGCACCATCAGCCGCTGGCCCGACGTCATCGACGAGGTCATCGCGCAGGCCGGGCCCGCCACGATGCTGGTGCCCGGCCATGGCCTGCCCGTCGATGCCGGTTTCGCCGGGGCCCAGGCCGACGCCATCCGAGCGCTGTACAGCCGCGTCCGCGCCCTGTGGACGTCGGGCGTGTGCCTGTCCGACGCGCTCAACAGCCTGGCCGTGCCCGCGGAGGTGCCCTGGCCGTTCGGCCTCACGCCCGTCCACAAGGCACTCGTGGTGATCTACGCCGAACTTGGCGCCGAGACCGGGCCGCACGACGCCATCGCCGCATGACCTCCGTGCGTGGCGCCTGATCAGGCCTCGACCGGCGATTCCGTGACGCCCAGGGTCGCGGTGTCGATGACCACCATCGTCTCGTCGGACACGGGCTGCCAGCCGTCGACCTCGATGCCGGACGACGTCACGGCCACGGCCTGGTCGTCACGGCGCAGCCACATGTCGTAGTAGGCCTCGGCATGGTCGCGCGGCAGCGAGTCGAGGGGCCGACGCCACTCCAGGCGGGTGCCGCCGCTGGCATGGACGGCGATGACGTAGCCGCTTGTCAGCAGCATCGAGTTGAGCGCGCACGGTTCGGTGTGGCGCCGCACCGCACGGCAGGCCTGGGCCATCGCCTCGGGCCAGGTCGCACCCTCGGCGTGCCAGGCCCGGATGAGCCACAGGAAGCGTTCGGAGTCGGTCGTGCCGACGATGGCGGGCGCCTCGATGCCGGCGGCGCGCCAGTGGCGGGCGCCCAGGGCCGTCAGAGCCGGCGTCCATCCGATGGTGCCGTTGTGCGCGAAGGCCGCATCGTCCTCGTCCTGGCCGCCGGGCAGCGGCGTGGCGTACGTGGTGAACGGGTGTTGGTTGGTCATGTCGACGGCCATGCCGGCGCTGGCCCGGCGCAGGTGCAGCAGCGCGGCGGTGCTGCGGGCCGCGCGGGCGTGGTGGTCGAACGCGGGGTCGCCGCACGCCTCCAGGGTCGAGCGCAGGCGCGCGATCGTCGTGCCCACGTCCGTCCGAACCTGGTCGGAACCGGTCGGCTGATAAGCCTCGTCATCGGCGGGTCCGCGCAGCCAGGCGGCACCCCAGCCGTCGTCGTGCAGCCGGGACAGATCGGAGAACTCCGCCAGATCCTGGGCACCCATGACGTCCAACAGCGACTGCGACCGCGAGGCGGCGTAGGCGAACAACCGGCACATCGAGCTTGCATCCCTTCCGGGCCGGCGTACGCCCCGGCCCCGCGTCGGCATCACCTGCCAGGGGACGTGTCACCCCGGCGGACGCCGAACGCCGCACACTTCACTTTAGGCACACCGGAAAGTGCGCCCGTCCCGCAGGCCGAACCGTGAACACTCAGCGCAGTGTCAGACCCGCGGCGTACCCTAAAATCAGTTGCCCCAGCGCTCGCGCCCCTGTCCTGCAGTGGCAGCCGTGTTTGTTGACCCCTCACAAAGGAGCACCCCTCATGAAGACCACCCAGCCCCCTTCCCGAAGCGCCGGCCGCGGCCGCCGGCTCGCCACCGTGGCTGCCGCCATGCTGGCCGGCCTGGCGCTGGTCGCGTGCTCCAGCAACGCCGGCACGCCCGACAGCAGCGCCCAACCGACGTTCAGCACCGGCAATGCCGCGTACGACGCGGTGATCAACGCCGGCCCCGTCGCCGATGCGGCCACCGTCAGCGCCAACAGCTGGGCCAGCGCCGTCAAGGCGTCCGGCACGCTGCGCGTCGGCGGCACGCAGACCTCGCAGCTGTTCTCGCTGATGGATCCGATCAGCAACCAGATCATCGGCTTCGACGCCGGGCTGTGGCAGCTGCTCAGCCGGTACATCTTCGGCAGCGTCAACACCAAGGTGACGATCGTCACGTCTGCCACGCGCGAACAGGTGATCACGTCGAAGCAGGTGGACGTCGTGCTCGCCACGTACTCCATCACGCCGGCCCGCATGCAGCAGATCGACTTCGCCGGGCCGTACTACGCCAGCCAGGCGGCCATCCTGGTCAAGGCCGACAACACGTCGATCACCTCGGTGGACGACCTGGCCGACAAGAACGTGGCGACGCAGGCCGGCTCGACCGGCGTGGCGCTGTTGCAGCAGTACGCCCCCAAGGCCAAGGTCGTGACGCTTCCGGACGACGCGCAGTGCCAGGCCGCGGTGACGTCCGGCCAGGTGGACGCGTACGTGATCGACCAGACGATCCTGCTGTCCGACCTGATCACCAACACGGGCGTCAAGCTCGCCGGGCAGCCGTTCGGCCCGGCCGACTCGTACGGCATCGGCGTGCTCAAGGGCAGCGACGGCAAGGCGTTCATCAACCAGTTCCTGACGACCATCGAGCAGGACGGAACGTGGCAGAAGCTGTGGGCCGCGACCATCCAGGCGAAGACCAAGACCACCCAGACCGCCACGCCTCCGGCGATCGGCTCGGCCGGGAACTGACGCCTGGCTGCGGCCGACGACAGAAGGGACGGATGATGGTTGAGGTCATCCAGCACCACCTGGGCGCGCTATTCGCCGGCCTGGGCACGTCGCTCCAGATCGCCGGCATCGCCGTCCTGGGCGCGTTCGTCGTCGGCAGCATCATCGCCATCTGCCGCATCAGCCCCATCGGCCCGCTGCGGGCCGCCGGGCTGGTGTATGTGGAGATCTTCCGCAACATCCCGGTGATGAGCCTGATCATCCTGGTGGTGTACGCGCTGCCGCAGCTGAACATCCGCTTCGGGTTCATGCGGTCGGTGCTGGTGGCGTTGATCCTTGTCGGGGGCTCGTTCGTGTGCGAGGCGCTGCGCTCGGGCGTCAACGCGGTCGGGTCGGGCCAGATCGAGGCCGGACGGGCGATCGGGCTGGGCTTCGGCGAGCTGCTGCGGCTGGTCGTGCTGCCCCAGGCGTTCCGAACGGTGGTGCAGCCGCTGGTCACCGTCGTCATCGGCATCTTCTTGTCGTCGTCGCTGGCCGGCGTCGTCGGGGTCATGGACCTGGCGCAGGCCGCCAACCAGATCAACACGCTCGACGCGCTCGGCCTGTCGGTGTACATCGTCGCGGCCGTGCTGTACGTGGCCGTGGCGCTGGCCATCGCCTGGGTGGGCGGGCGCATCGAACGAGCCGTGAGGATCCTGCGATGAGTGCCGTCGGCGCCAGCGTGCCCCGGGTGCGGCAGTCGTCCCACATGTCGGCCGGGTCGCTGTTCGACGCGCCCGGCCCGCGGGGGCGCAGGGTCGTGCTGGTGGTCACCATCGCCAGCGTGCTGCTCATCGTGGCAGCGATCGCGGCCGCGGTGCACCGGTTGTCCGTGACCGGACAGCTGGACGCCAGCCGCTGGCAGCTGTTCGGCGAGCCCGCGATCCGGCTCTACCTGCTCAAGGCGTTGGGACGGACGCTGCTCGCCGCGGGCGGGGCGGCGCTGATCGGGCTGCCGCTCGGCGTGGTCTTGGCCGTCATGCGGCTGTCGCGGAACAGGATCGTGCACGTGCTCGGCGTGTGCCTGGTCGAGTTTTTCCGCGCCGTTCCGTTGCTGTTGATCATCTACATCTTCTTCTTCGCGCTGCCCAAGTACGGGATCAACCCCGACCTGTTCTGGAAGCTGACGATCCCGATCGGGCTGTGCGCCGGGGCGACGCTGGCGGAGGTGTTCCGCGCCGGGGTGCTGGCCGTGCCGCACGGGCAGCGGGAGGCGGCGGCGGCCATCGGCCTGCTGGAAGGCCAGACGTTCCGCATCGTCTTGTTCCCGCAGGCCGTCCGCCTGGTGGTGCCGTCGATCGTGGCGCAGGTGGTGATCCTGCTCAAGGACACGACGCTGGGCTACGCGGTCAGCTACTCGGAGCTGCAAAACAGCGCCCAGCTGCTCACAGCCATCCAGCCGCTGAGCCTGGTGCAGACGTACTTCGTCGTCTCCGTGGTGTACGTGCTGATCAACGTCGCCATCTCGCAGGCGGCCAGCTACCTCGACCGGCGCTGGCAGGCCGGGCGCCACACCGACCGTTTCGCGACCATCCAGTAGGTGGTGGCCGAGCAGCGGTGTCTCAGGCGGCTGCTAGCGTCCGCGACGTCCATGCGCTTCGCCTCACACAGGTGCAGACTTCGCCGCACGATCTGATCGTGTTCGGCCAAGACGCTGCTCATCGCCAGAAGTGAGCGCAAAGCCCGAGCAAGGTCGGGACGCCCCACACCATAGACCGAACTGAGGACGCACACCGCCTCCGCGACGATGACGTCGGTCAGCACCGCAGCCTCAGCGTCGGCCAACAGCCGAGTCGCCGGCTTGGATCGAGAGCGCCCGCCGCACGGCAGCGTCACCTGTCCTTTCGATGTGGCTGTGGCAATGCTCGCCATCATGGTCTTTACCTCATCTGTGCTGCAAGCGATAGCACCGAATCGGCGGACGCCTGGCGTCAGGGCTCCAGGGCGTCCTGCGTCACGAAGTCGATGAGCCGCTCGACGGTGCGGACGAAGTCGGGGTCCAGATCGCGGTACGTCGTGACCTTGGCGAGCATGGCCTGCCAGGCGTGGGCGATGTCGGTCTGGTCGCGGTGCGGCCAGCCCATGGCGGCCAGGGTGCCCTTCTTGAAGTCGACGTCGCGGGGCACGGCGGGCCAGGCCTTCAGGCCCAGCACCTGGGGACGGATCGCCTGCCACACGTCGATGAACCGGTGCCCGGCGATCAGCACGACNTCGCCGTAGCCGCCCNTGGCGACCTCGTCGGCGATGCGGCGCTCCTTGGTCTGGGCGATCAGGTGGTCGACGAGCACGCCGAGNCGGCGTCCGGGCTCGGGGTCGAACTCGGCGACGATGCGCACCAGGTCGTCGATGCCGCCGAGGTATTCGACCACCACGCCGACGTGGCGCAGGTCGTCGCCCCAGACCTTCTCGACCAGCTCGGCGTCGTGGCGTCCCTCGACGTAGATGCGGCTCGGCAGCGCGGTCTTCGCGCCGGGGGTGGACGCCTCGCCCGTTGCCCGCGAGCCCGAGGCCGTGTACCTGGGCTGCGCGGACGTCCGCGGCGGCACGCACAGCCGCACCGGCTTGCCGTCCAGATGAAAGCCCGGCCCGACGGGGAAGCTGCGGCGCTTGAGGTGGCGATCTTCCAGGATCACGAAGCCGTTCTCCCAGCCGACGACCGCCCCGCAGAATCCGCCGTCGTCCACCTCGACGACCATGCCCATCTGCATCGGCACGTCCACGGCCTTCGGCTTGCCGGCGGTGCGCCAGCCGGGCGCCAGCACGTCTGCGGGGTATCGGTTCATGGTGCCCCAGGATAGTGCGCGCGCGCGCCTACGATGGGAACACGCGACGACGGGGGGCGACATGAGCGACATCGGCCGGCGCTCGCACGCGATCTGGGCCGCGTGGCGCGCAATCTGCGACCCCGGGACGGCCGACCGGCTGTGCCAGAGCATGCCGGTGCCGGGGCGGCTGGGGTTGCGGCAGCGGTTCGAGCTGGTGGCCTGCGGGGCTCCGGACGGGTATGGGCCCGAGGCGTTCGACCTGCCGGTCGATCTGTGGGACGAGCAGATCGGGCTGTTCGAGCGAGGCGATGCGGCGCTGCGGGACAACGACCACGACGGCGCCGTCCGGGCCTTCACCGCGCTGGAGGCGAGCCACCGGGACGGCGACTATCCGGCCGCGCTGGTCGAGGCCCGGTTGGGCCTGGGCGATGCGGCCCGGCAGATCGACGACGTGGACGCCGCGATCGCGCACTACGCGGGCGGCGTCGCGCTGGCCGCGCGCTGCGGGTACGAGTATTGCCGTGTTAGGGGCGCGATCCCGCTGGCGTACCTGCACATGCGGGTGGGGTCGTCGCAGCAGGCCAGCTTGGAGTTTGAGCGGGCGCGGCGGGTGGCGCGCCACCACGGCTGGCGGCTGGACGAGGCGAACGCGCTGACTGGGCTGGGCGAGGCGTTCCAGCGGCTGCGGCGCCCCGACATGGCGGCGGCGCGGCTGAAGGAGGCGCTGCGCCTGTTCGAGGATCTGCGCTCGTCCGAGGGCGTCGCCAATGCGGCGGTGCAGCTGGGCGAGATCCACCGGCGCGAACGCGACATCGGCGAGGCGATCCACTGGTACGGCCGGGCGGTGGCGGCGGCGTCGCAGGCGGGCGGGGTGATCGCGCTGGTCAACGCGCTGGACGGCCTGGCCGAGGTCGAGCTTGCCGCCGGCGATCTGGACGCGGCGCGCGAGCACCACCAGCAGGCGTACGACGTGGCCGGCGGCTCGTACCCCCGCGGCCAGGGGCATGCGCTGAACGGCCTGGCCCGGTGCGCGCTGGCGGCGTACGAGCGCGCCGACCCCGACAGCCCCGGGCGCGACGACGACCTGCGGCTGGCGACGTCGCTGTTCGGATGGTCGCTGGTACGCTACCTGGCGATCGACGACCCGGTGAGCGCGGCGACATCCCAGACCGGGCTGGCCCGCTGCGCCGAGCTGGCCGGCGACCTGCCGACCGCGATGCAGCGGCGCGTGGATGCCGTGGCGTCCATCGAATCGATGCGCGCCGAGCAGATCGCCCACAGCGGGCAGGACGAGTACGTCCGCCGGTTCGACCGGTACTACCTGGAGGCGCTCACGACGGCGATCCGGATCGGTGACCTGGAGGCGTTCACCACGGTGTTCGAGGCCGTGGCCGGGCGGCGCCTGGCCGCCATCGTGCAGGCGGCCGATGCGCTGGACGCGGGCGATGCCGCCGCGCTCGGCACCGCCGCGGCGGATCTGCGAGCCAGGGGCTGGCCGGTGAACGTCGCCGGACCCCGTCCGCGCCGCGAGCGCATCAAGCGCCTGGGGCGTCTGGCGCTGCGCGAGGCGGTGACCGACGCGGCCGGGGAGGCGTTCGACGATGTCATGGCCGCGGTTTACCAGCCGTTCGACGCCGCCCGGGCCGCGGGGTTGCTGGCGAGCCTGGGCCTGGAGTCGTCCACGATGCTGCTCGTCGCCGTGCTGCCGGGCCTGCCGCAGCTCGTGTGGCTGTGGCTCGACCGCGACCGGCCGGTGCAGGGCGGCGTCCACGATCTGGAGCCACAGACCCTGGAGCTCGTGCGGCGGCTGGGCCAGCAGGGGCTGCGGGCGGACGAGGTGCCGGGCGACGTGGCGGCGCTGCGCGATCTGCTGCCCGGCGAGCTGACCGAGCTGCTGCCGGACGACCGCGTCGTGACCATCGTGCCCGCCGGGCTGGCGTGGGGGCTGCCGTGGCCGGCCGTGCCGCTGGCCGACGGCGGCTTCCTGGGTGAGCGGGTGGGGCTGGCGGTGTGTCCGTCGCTGGCGATGCTGGCGCATCTGCGGGCCGGCCCGGCGTGGACGCCGCCGCAGACCGTCGGGGCGTGGCGCTCGCCGGCGGTCGGTGCGCACACGCTGGAGGCGTTCGCCGGGTGTCCGTCCGACCGCGTGGCGGTGCTGCGCAGTGCGGATGAGGCGCGGCTGGCAAGCATCAATGGGTGCTTCGACATGGTTGTGCTGGTGGCGCACGGCAAGCCGGTGCACCGG
>WRGV01000035.1 GCA_009787035.1 Propionibacteriaceae bacterium
AGTTGTCCCACACCCGCCAGGTCGCCACGCAGCGCCTGGCCGCGGCGACGAAGATCCTGCAGGGCGTCGGCCTGCAGTGATGCGCACAGCTCACAGCAGCGTGGCGCGCAGGTCCGGGTCGGGCATGTCGGGGTCGAAGGGGAACATCGGGCGGACGATCTGCCGCGGTGCCAGCCGGATCAGATCCTGGTCGACGCCGCCGGGGGTCAGGCCCAGCAGCCAGTCGGCGGCCATGGCGAACAGCTCGGGCTCCAGGTAGCCGATCTTGACGACGACGATGTCGGCGCGGCGCGGGTCGAGCCCGGCCGATTCGAAGTCGGACAAGGTGTGATACGGCTTGCGCCGCTCGGTGATGATCGCGAAGACGCCGCCGATTTGTCCCGCGCCCACGCGCACCACGGCGACGCGTCCGGACGTCTCGTCGCCCGGGGTCAGGCGGGCGACCTCGCCGTCCAGGCGCACGGGGCCGGCGTGGACGTGATCGACGCGCGCGCCGGCGTCCAGCACCACATGCGCCCCCAGGCCGGCCGCGAAGCACGCGGCCACGGCGTCGGCGTCGAAGATCGATGCCACGAGCGTCACGGGTGCATCCGCCGAGGTCAGTCGCGGATCGGCGACCAGCCGCGTCAGCGTCCAGGTCACGTCCCCGGCGCCACCGGCGGTCGGATTGTCCCCCGAGTCGGAGACGAAGAACGGATGCGGCGCATCCGGGGCGAGCGCGGCGTCCAGACACTGGGACAGATCGCCGGTCGGTGCCACGAACTCGAATTCGCGGCGCACGTCCCAGAACCGCCGCGCCAGGTGCTCGGCCCACCGGGCGACCGCGGCCGCATCGTCCCCCTCGACCACGATGGCGGCCATGTTGCGCAGCTCGTCGCCCCAGGCGTAACCGATCCAGATGGACGCGTCGAGCACGCCCGGCTGCACCTCGATCCAGTCGAGCTCGCCGTACAGCGACCGCGCCGGCTCGATGCGGGTGGACGTCTTCTCGCCCGGCAACAGCACGGGAACCGGCACCCACGCGCGCACGGGCCTGCCGGGGCCGGGATGCGCCCGCGTCCCCAGCCGCGACGCCAGCTTGTAGACGGCGCGCCGCTTGGTCGCCATGGCGTCCTCGTGCGGCGCCATCCGGTAGCACGTCAGCATGTCGACGCTGGACGCCAGGGCCCGCGAGACGTTGCCGTGCAGGTCCATGGACGCCGAGATCAGCACGTCCNGCCCGACGACCTCGCGGACGGCGCGCGCCAGGTCGGCCTCGGCGTCCAGCCGTCCGACCACGTTCATGGCCCCGTGGATGTCGAAGAAGATGCCGTCCAGCGCGGTATCTGGGCTTGTCGTCACCTCNATGAGCCGCCGCACCATCTCGGCCTTCACGCGATCGTAGAACTCCGGGACGACGGGCCCGCCGGGCAACGAGCGGGCGTGCACGAGGGGCANCCANTCGGCGGCCTCGCGCAGCGGCTGCCCGGGGGCGAGGAAGGGGTAGTACGCCAGCAGGTCGTCGCCGCGGCGCAGCGTGAACGCCTCGTCGCCCGAGCGGTGCGGCGAATACGTCGATGCCTCGATCGACATGCCGCAGATGCCGATGCGAGGACGTCCCCGCATCGGTCAGTCCTCCGCGACCAGCTCGGTGCCCGCGATGGCGTGGGACATCCAGGCCGACCTGTCCCATCCCGTCTCGAACGCCAGATGGGACATTCCCACCAGCGCTCCGTCGTCGCCCGAGCGGACCTTCTCGATCACCAGGTCCTGCGTCGCGATCGGGTGCGCGCCCTGGTAGATCTGCGAGCGCACGGCCGCCACGAACGGCTCGATGGCCGCCAGCTGGCCCCCGACATACAGCGCCGTCGGGTTGAAGAAGTTGGTGACGGCGCANAGCACCTGCCCCAGCGTGGCCCCGGCGGTGCGGGCGGCGGTGGTCACGACGGGGTGCCCGGCCTGCGCCAGCGCGACGACGTCCGCGGTGTTCTCGACGGGCACGCCGCTGGCGACCAGCTGCGCGACCAGCGCCGATCCGGACGCCACGGTCTCCAGGCAGCCGCGGTTGCCGCACGAGCACGGCGTGTCGCCGGCCTGGGGCACGCGCACGTGCGTGATGTCCCCGGCCCCGAATGTGGCGCCGCGGTGCAGCTTCCCGTCGATCATGATGCCGGCGCCGATGCCCGTCCCGGCCTTGACCGTCACGGTGCAGCCCAGGCCCTCGGGTCGGGCCAGGTACTCGCCGTACGCCATCGCGTTCGCGTCGTTCTCGACGGCCGTGGGCACGCCGAAGCGGTTCTCCAGCCAGCCGCGCACGTTGAACCCGGCCCAGCCGGGCATGCGCGAGGGCATCATGACGACACCGGTCGCGGTGTCGACGGGCCCGGGCACGCTGATGCCGATGGCGCGCAGGACGCACGAGGTGGGCTGGGCCGCAAGCATCTTCTCGGCCTGGTCTGCCAGGTACTCCAGGACGGGGATCGGCCCTTGTGAAAGGTCGGTGGGGATCGTCTGGCGCGTCTGGATCTCGTCGACCACGCTGAGCACGCCCATCTGGGTCGACAGCCCGCCGAGGTCGATCGCGATCGTGGACGAGCCGTCGCCCGTCAGGCGCAACCGTCTCGCCGGACGGCCCCGCCCGGCGTTGTTGTGGAATTCGGTGCCTACCTCGGCGTCGAAGAGCACGCCGTCCTCTAGCAGCTGGTTTACGTGGAACGAGATGGTTGAGGGGGTCAGGTTGAGGGCGCGCGCCAGGGCGATGCGGGTGGACGCGCGGCCGGAACCGACGAGGGACACGATGCAAGCGTTGATCGGGCCTCGCCCGACGTGGCCGGCACTGTTGTTTTTTGTCACTAGAAGTCGATCCTTTCCTTGGAGAAAGCGGCTTCGGTTCCGAAAAGTGCTATGGAGTTTGTCCCTAATAATACTGCGGTATGGTCCCAGCGGAGCCGAATTCATCACAAAGGTTTGGCCTGCCCGCACCCGCGCTGCCAGGGGTGGCTATGCTGAAGATGCTGAGCGCCGATGCCGGTGCCTCCAGGGCCTCCCACAGTCCCTCCCTTCGATGAAACTTCAGACAACAATCGAAAGAACCCCCGTAGCAGGAGACATCGACACAAACTCGCGCGTGCAGCCCGATTGAGAGGAGATCTTCGTGCGAGCCATACCCATTCGGATCCTGGCGGCCACCCTCGGTGCCGTCACGGCCATCGCGCTGGCAGGGTGCTCGTCCGGCAGCCCGAACAGCACCACCGGCTCCGGCACCCCCGGCGCCGCCAGCGACCAACCCGTCACCTACGCTCTGATGCCCGATCAGGGGCCGAGCTGGGTGGCCCCGATCAGCCCGCCCGACAAGATGGTGACGGCCAACGGCGCGCTCCACGCACTGATGTGGGTCCCCCTGTTCCAGTACGACGGCGCGTCCGGCAAGCTGGAATGGGACCAGAAGGCCTCGGCCGCGTCGTCCTACACCTTCAGCGCCGACAACACGTCCATCGACATCACGCTGGGCAACCTCACCTGGTCGGACGGCAAGCCCGTCACCAGTCGCGACGTCCAGTTCAGCTACAACCTGGTCAAGAACAACACCGACCTGTGGGGCTCGTACAGCGCGGGCTTGTACCCCGACTCGGTCAAGAGCTTCACGATCACCGACGACAAGCACTTCACGATCACGTTCGACAAGGCGTACAACCAGCAGTTCCTGCTGGCCAACCAGCTGAGCATGATCGTGCCGATGCCGCAGCACGCCTGGGACATCGACAAGGCGGGCAACCCGGTGGGCGACTACGACCAGACGGCCGACGGTGCCAAGGCCGTGTGGCAGTACATCCAGACGCAGGCCGCCGACGTCTCGACCTACGCCACCAACCCGATGTGGCAGGTCATCAACGGCCCGTACGCCCTCAAGTCCTGGGCGCAGGACGGCTCGGTGACCATCGTCGCCAACACCAAGTACACCGGTGACGACAAGCCGTCGATCACCACGGTCAACTTCAAGCCGTACACCAGCAACGACGCCGAGATGAACGACGTCCGCGCGGGCGCCCTCGACTACGGCTTCATCACGCCCGACCAGCTGTCCGCCCAGGGGCAGTACACGTCGCTGGGCTACAACGTCGTCCCCTGGGCCGGCTGGTCGATCACGTACATGCCGTACAACTTCGCCAACCCGACCATGGGCCCGGTGTTCAAGCAGCTGTACGTGCGCCAGGGTCTGCAGTCGGCGATCGACCAGCCGACGCTGTCGTCCAAAGTCTGGATGGGTGCGGCGATGCCCGGCTACGGGCCGATCCCGCAGAACCCGCCGTCCGACTACCTGTCGAGCGTGCAGGCCAACAACCCGTACCCGTACGACCTGACCAAGGCCGAGAAGTACTTCACCGACAACGGTTGGACGAAGGGGTCGGACGGCATCCTGGCCTGCACCAACCCGGGCACCGGCGCGGGGCAGTGCGGCGACGGCATCGCGGCGGGCACGCAGATGAAGATCACCGTGACCACGCAGAACGGCTCGCAGCAGACCGACAACATGATGGCCGCGATCAAGAGCGCGCTCTCGCAGATCGGCGTCTCGATGACCATCCAGTCGGTCACGCTCGACAACGTGCTGACCACGGCCCAGACCTGCAAGCAGGGGACGGATTGCTCCTGGCAGCTCGTCTTCTTCGGGACGGCCGGCTCGTGGTACTTCTCGGCGTACCCGTCGGGCCAGTCGCTGTTCTCGCAGACCGCCAAGTGGAACTGCGGGCAGTACTACGACACCAAGGCGTTCGACCTGATCAACCAGATGCTGACAAGCTCTGACACCGACATCGCGCAGCAATACTCGGCCTACCTGGCCCAGCAGCTGCCCGTCATGTGGATGCCCAACCCGGTGTACCAGATCTCCGTCGTCAAGACGAACCTGAACATCGCGACGCAGGATCCGGGCGGCGCGTTCATGCCGCAGCGCTGGAGTTGGACGGCCTAGGTGCCCGCGGCACCAGCGGCGAAGGCAGGCCCCAGGCGCCCGTTCCGGACCACCTTCTGGTGGTACCTGATCAAGCGCCTGGGGCAGGCCGTGCTGGTGATCGTGATCGTCACGATCATCGTGTTCTGGCTGCTGCACCTGGCGATGCCGGACGGCCCGGGCGCGGGCGTGCTCGGCATGCAGGCCGACCAGGCGCAGATCGACCGCTGGAACCAGGACCACGGCTTCGACCTGCCGCTGTGGCATCAGTACCTCAACTACCTCGTCCAGGTCAGCCACGGCGACTTCGGGCAGTCGTTCAAGCAGGCGTCCACGGTCGGGGCGCTGATCGCATTGCGGCTGCCCAAGACGCTGCTGCTGGCCGGCATCTGCATCGTGATCGCGCTCGCGGTCGCGCTGCCCATGGGCATCTTCCAGGCCACCCGGCGCGGCAAGGTCGCCGACTACGTGCTCACGTGGCTCAACTTCCTGGTGTACTCGACGCCGTCGTTCTTCCTCGGTCTGATCGTGATCATCGTGTTCTCGCAGAAGCTCGGGTGGCTGCCGGCGACCGCGCCGAGCGGCAACCCGACCGTGCTGGCGCTGCTGGAGCAGCCGCGGGTCATGGTGCTGCCGGTGATCACGGGCACGCTGGGCACGATCGCGACGTTCTCGCGCTACATGCGCTCGGCGACGATCGACAACCTGTCCGAGGACTACGTCCGCACGGCCCGCAGCAAGGGGACGTCCCGGGCCCGCGTGATCACCCGGCACGTCGTCCGCAATTCACTCACGCCGGTGATCGCGATGCTCGGCTACTACCTGCCCGTGATGTTCGGCGGCATGCTGGTGGTCGAGTCGCTGTTCAACTACCCCGGCATGGGGCTGCTGTTCTGGCGCTCGGCGCAGCAGGGCGACTACCCGGTGCTGCTGGGCTGCATCCTGGTGATCGCGCTGGCCACGGTGGTCGGCTCGCTGTTGGCCGACCTGATCCAGGCCGGCCTCGACCCGCGCACGAGGGGGTCGCTGGAATGAGTGAGCTCAGGCTCGTCCCCAAGCGTGTGGACGAGATCGCGCCGCGGCTGTCGTCCGCCTCCCCGGCCGCGCGGGCGTGGCGCAGGTTCCGGGCCAACAAGCTGGCCATGGTGGGGCTGTGCCTGGTGGTGCTGCTGGTGCTGTTTTGCCTGGTGGGGCCGCTCGTGTGGCGCACCGACCAGATCCACACCAACATCTACTCCGATCTGATGGCCCCGCCCGGCACGCCCGGGCACCCGCTGGGCACCGACGATCTGGGCTATGACGTGCTCGGACGGCTGATGAAGGGCGGCCAGACCTCGCTGATCGTCGGCCTGCTCGCGGGCCTGCTGGCGACGCTGATCGGCACCATCTGGGGCTCGGTCGCGGGCTACGTCGGCGGCGTCGTCGACACGATCATGATGCGCATCGTGGACGCCGGCATCGCGCTGCCCGCCACGTTCCTGCTGCTGATCCTGTCGGCGATCACGCGCCCCAGCCTGCCGCTCATGATCGTGGTGATCGGCCTGGTCAGCTGGCTGGTGCCGGCGCGGCTGATCCGGGCCGAGTCGATCTCGGTCAAGCAGCGCGACTACGTGCAGGCGCTGCGGGCCGTCGGCGGCTCGCACACCCGCGCGGTGGCCCGGCACATCATCCCGAACACCGTCGGCACGATGATCGTCAACGCGACCTTCCAGGTGGCGGACGCGATCCTGCTGGTCGCGTACATCTCGTACCTCGGCATGGGCATCCAGGCGCCCGCGACCGACTGGGGCGCGATGCTGACCAAGGGCATCACCTACACCTACCAGGGCGCGTGGTGGCTGATCTTCCCGGCCGGCCTGCTGATCGTGATCACGGTCTGCGCGTTCAACTTCGTGGGCGACGGCCTGCGGGACATGTTCGACGTGAAGGGGCGCGAGGCATGAGCGCGGACGAGCCTGTGCTGGTCGTGCGCGACCTGTCGGTGAGCTTCCGGACGGACGAGGGCACGTTCCCGGCCGTCAACGGGTCGTCGTTCTCGATCGCGCCCGGACGCGTGCTCGCGCTGGTCGGCGAGTCGGGCTCGGGCAAGTCGGTGACGTCGCTGGCGATCATGGGCTTGCTGCCCACGACCGCCCAGGTCGGCGGTCACATCGCGCTGGCCGGCGAGTCGCTGCTGGAGGCCGGGGAGCCGCGAATGAACCAGATCCGCGGCGCCGACATCTCGATGATCTTCCAGGAGCCGATGACCGCGCTCAACCCGACGATGACGATCGGCGCGCAGATCGCCGAGGTCATGACCAACCACCGGCTGTGCTCGCATGCGCAGGCCGCCCGGCGCGCGGTCGAGCTGCTGGATCGCGTGGGCATCCCCGACCCGTCCGTCCGCGCGCGCGGGTACCCGCACGAGCTGTCGGGCGGGCAGCGCCAGCGCGTGGTCATCGCGATCGCGCTGGCGTGCAACCCGAAGCTGATCATCGCGGACGAGCCGACCACCGCCCTGGACGTGACGGTGCAGGCCGAGATCCTCGACCTGCTGCGCACGCTGGCCCACGAGTCGTCCACGGCGTTTCTGCTGATCACGCACAACATGGGCGTGGTGGCCGACATCGCCGACGACGTGGCCGTCATGTACCGGGGCGACATCGTCGAGACCGGCCCGATGCGCCAGGTGCTGCTCGACCCGCAGGCCGACTACTCGAAGCAGCTGATCGAGGCGATCCCGAAGATGCCCGGCGCGGCGTGGGACGACATCGAGGCCGAGGCCGAGCACGGCGAGCTGGACGCGATGGCCGAGGTGGACGCGTCGGTGGTCGCCATGGCCGCGGCCGTCGATGCGGAGGAGGCCGAGGTTCCCGCGCTGCTGTTCGAGCGCGTCAGCATCGACTACGTGCGCGCGGGCCGGGCGTTCCGGGCCGTCCGCGAGGTGACACTGAGCGTCTCGACCGGTGAGATTCTTGGCCTGGTCGGCGAGTCGGGCTCGGGCAAGTCGACGTTGGGACGGGCCGCGCTCGGCCTGGTCGGGGCCGCCGCGGGGTCGGTGCGCGTGCTGGGCGAGCCGGTGCACGCCCGCTCGCTGCTGTCGGCGCGGGACAAGGCCGTCCGGGCCCAGGTGGGCGTGATCTTCCAGGACCCGGGGTCGTCGCTCGACCCGCGCATGACGATCGCGCAGTCGATCGAGGAGCCGATGCTCGTGCACCGCGCCGGCCTGTCGGGCCGGCAGCGCGCGGCCCGCGTGGCCGAGCTGATCGATGCCGTCGAGCTGCCCGCCGCGTACGCGCAGCGCTATCCGCACGAGCTGTCNGGNGGCCAGCGCCAGCGCGTCGGCCTGGCCCGGGCCATCGCGCTCGATCCGCGGCTGCTGATCGCCGACGAGCCGACCAGCGCGCTCGACGTGTCCGTCCAGGCGCATGTCCTGGACGCGTTGCGGGGATTGCAGGGCCGTTACAAGTTCGCTTGTCTGTTCATCAGCCACGACCTGGCCGTGATCAACGAGATGGCCCACCGCGTGGCGGTGATGTGGCAGGGGCGCATCGTCGAGGTGGGCGAGACGTCCGCCATCCTCGTGCGTCCCCACCATCCGTACACCATCCGCCTGCTGGCCGCCGTGCCGTCGCCGGACCCCATCGAGCAGCAGCGCCGCCGCCAGGCCCGCGCCGTGCTGATGGGGTGAGGGGGTGCCCGGCGTCCGGACGGGGAGACCTTCCGGACGCCGGGCGAGGTAGTCGCTGGGAGACGACTACGGCTTGGACACCACCGTCGGGGCGTAGCCCGACTTGGTGAGTGTGGCCTGGACGCCGATCGTGGCGCCGGCATCGCTGGCCTGTTGCACGTACGTCACGGCGGTCGCCCCGTCGATCGCGACGCCGTTGCGCGTCCACTGGTAAGCGATCGCGTCGGGCCGGGGCGAGGTCCGGACGAGCGCGGTCAGCGTCGCGCCCGTGCCGCGGTTGCCGACGATCTGCAGCGACGTGGCCCGGAATGACTGGCCGGACGGTATCGCTGCTGCGGTTGTCGGCGGTGCGCTGCTGGCGTTGCCGAGCACCGTCCAGGCGATGGTCACCGGTTGGGCGGTGGCGGTGGCGGTGGCGTAGCCGGACTTGGCGACCGCGATCTGCAGGCCGATCTGGTGTCCGGCGTCGGAGGCCTGCGGCACGTAGGTCGGCAGGTTCGTCCCGACGATGGCGGCACCGTCACGCGTCCACAGGTAGGCGATCGCGTCCGGGGTCGGCGCGGATGCGACCTGCGCGGTCAGCGTGGCGCCGATGCGCGGCGTCCCGACGATGCTCACGGAGGCGGTGCTGAACTGCTGCGGCGCGCCCGAGGGCCACGGGGTGGGCGAGGTCGGTGCCGGGGACGGCGACATGTCCATGTCCATCGGCATGCTCACCTCGGCGCCGTGCGGGCGAAGCTTCAGGCCCGGCACGACATTGTTCATATCGACCTGGAAACGCAGGTCGGGGGTCAGCAGCCCGGTCGAGGGGTCGACGTCGTACGAACGCACGAAGTGATCGCCCTCGTAGTGGATGCGCCCGAGGTCGTCCTCGTTGAGGAAGTAGTCGGTGCCCAGCAGCTTGGTGCCGTGGTTGACCAGCATCGACATGTGCGGGCCGGCGCCGTACGGCAGCTGGATGTTCTGGATCATCACGGGTCGGGTCGGGTCGGAGATGTCGAGCACCGCGATGCCGTCGTGGTAGCCGCTGGCGGACAGGTACGGGACGTAGAGGTGCTTGCCGTCCGCGGCCATGGAGCAGTACTGCGTCTGGACGGCCCCGCCGACGGCCGCATTCAAGTCGAAGGCTGGCTGGGCGGTGCCGGTGGCCGAGTTGAACAGGTAGAGGATGCCGTTGCCGCTGCCGCCGACGTACCCCCGCCCCTGCGGGTCGCCCGGGATGAGCCGGCAGTCCATCGTCTGCGCGTCGTCCGGAAGCTCGATGGTGCGCGTGATCGTCATGCTCGCCAGGTTCCAGACCCGCACCGAATGGCGCCACTGGATGGGGCCGGGGTACGAGGTCAGCGTGCTGTTGGGCTGGACGTAGTCGCAGGTCACCATGAGGTTGATGTCCGAGCGGACCTGGATGCCGTGCGGGTTGAAGTCGGGGGGCGGATCGGCCGGCCACTGGCCGAGCAGGTTGCCGTTGGCGTCGATGCGGGCCACGCGCCCGCCGTCGCCGCCGTCGGGCGC
>WRGV01000036.1 GCA_009787035.1 Propionibacteriaceae bacterium
CCGCACCCGTCGCACCAGCCGCCGAGGCCACACCGGTCGAGGCGGACGAACCCGCTGCCGACGAACCGCAGGACGAGCCGGCCCCGCGCCAGGCCGTCACGCGGGCACAGCTGGAGGCCATGCCGGTCGCCGAGCTGCGCGCGCTGGCACGCCAGACGCCCGGACTGGGCATGAGCAAGCCGGAGATCCGCGCGGGACGCAAGACCGAACTGGTCGAGCGGCTCGCCACGCTCCTCGACGCCGAATGACAAGGATGGAACCGATGCTGACCCCGGCAAGACTCCGCACACTGGAGTGTGCAGTGGAGGCGCTGCACACCACGACGCCCCTGCCCAAGGGCACACCCGTCAAGTGCGGCGTCGACCTGGGCACGGCGTCCATCATCGTCGTGGCCCTCGACCCGGCCAACAACCCGGTGGCGGCCGAGATGCAGCCGTGCCAGGTCGCCCGCGACGGCCTGGTGGTCGACTACCACGGCGCGATCCAGATCGTGCAGCGCCTGACCAACCGGCTGCGCGAGCGGCTGGACACCGACATCCGGTCGGCGGCGATCGCCGTCCCGCCGGGCACCGCGCCGGCCAACGCGGCCACGCACCGCTACGTCACCGAGGCGGCCGACCTGGACGTCCTGAGCATCCTGGACGAGCCCACGGCGGCCAACTCGGTGCTCGGCATCGCCAACGGCGCGGTCGTCGACATCGGCGGCGGCACCACGGGCGTGTCGATCTTCGAAGACTCGAAGGTCGTCTACACCGCCGACGAGCCCACCGGCGGCACGCACATGAGCCTGGTGCTCATGGGCCGCCTGGGCCTCGACTACGAGCAGGCCGAGGCCATGAAGCAGGATCCGGCGCATGCCGACGAGGTGCGGCAGGCCGTCCGCCCGGTCGCCGAGAAGATGGCCACCATCGTCGGCAACCACCTGCGCGGCCGCGATGTCGAGCAGGTCTGGCTGGTGGGCGGCGCCGCCGGGCTGAAGGGCATCGAGGACATCTTCACCGCCCACCTGGGCATCCCCACCCACAAGCCACCGAATCCCATGATGGTGACGCCGGTCGGCATCGCCATGAACGTACCCCTGGAGGAGGAGCCATGCTGATCGGCAAGGTTATCGGCAACGTTTGGGCCACGCGCAAGAACGAGGACCTCAACGGCTGCAAGCTGATGATCGTCGACCCGATGCAATACGCGGGTCACACCCGTCAGTACCCGATCGTCGCGGTCGACCAGATCGGGGCCGGCGTCGGCGAGACGGTGCTGGTGGTGTCGGGCAGCTCGGCCCGCATCAGCGTCGGCGAGGGTAAGCAGCCCATCGACCACGTGATCGTCGGCGTCGTTGACCAGGTCGACCTGGCCGGCGCGGACGAGCAAGACAGCAAGTAAGAGGAGAGGACGCGAGCAGCAATGGAGCTCACTGAGGATGCGCTGGCGCGCATCATCCGCGACGTCATCGAGGAACATGTCGGGCAGGTGGCCGCACCGGCCGCCGACCCGTGGAAGCGCGATCCGTCCGGCGTCATCGGCATCGATGCGCCCAAGGTCGCGACGCAGCCGTTCCCGTTCCCGCTGGACGTGCCGGCGAACAGCGTCCGGCTCATCGACCTGCTGACGCTGGACGAGAGCCCGCGCGTCGGCTGTGGCCTGATGGAGATGGACGCGACGTCGTTCGACTGGACGCTGAAGTACGACGAGGTCGACTACGTCATCGAGGGCACGCTCGAACTGATCCTGGACGGGCGCACGATGCGGGCCACCGCGGGCCAGGTGCTGTACATCCCGAAGAACACGCCGCTGCGCTTCTCGACGCCCGACAAGGTGCGGTTCTTCTACGTGGTCTATCCGGCGAACTGGTCGCAGCAATGAGCAATCCCGTGCTGGAGGCCGCCGCCGCGCCCACCAAGCAGCGGATCATCGAGGAGTTCGTCCCCGGCAAACAGGTGACGCTGGCGCACCTGATCGCGAACCCGGTGGACAACCTCTCGGTGAAGCTGGGGCTGGCGGGGCCGGGACGGCCCGGGGCGAATGCGATCGGCATCCTGACCATCACCCCGTCCGAGGCGGCCATCATCGGCGCCGACGTCGCCAGCAAGGCCGCGATGGTCGAGATCGCGTTCGTCGACCGGTTCTCCGGCGCGGTGCTGATCACCGGCGACGTCCAGGCCGTGCGTTCCGCGCTGGAGGCGGTGCTGGACGTGCTGGCCGGCCAGATGGGCTTCACGCCGACACCGATCACGAAGTCGTAGACACCACACACCACGAGCCAACGAAGGAGGCGAGATGAAGGACAGCGTGCTGATGGGCATGAGCGGGTGCGGCAAGACCACGCTCATCCAGGCCCTGATGGGCGAGGCGCTGCGGTACGCCAAGACGCAGACCGTCGAGCGGCACCTCAACTTCATCGACACCCCCGGGGAGTACATGGAGCGGCGCAACTTCTACCGCGCGCTCATCGTGACGGCCGCGGATGCGGACGTCGTCGGGCTCGTCCAAGACGTCGGGCGCGACACCAGCTGGATCCCGCCGGCGTTCGCCACCACGTTCGCCAAGCCCGTGTTCGGCGTGGTGACCAAGACCGACCTGGCCGCGGATGCGGACGACGTCGCGCACGCCCGCGGCGCGCTGGAGCGGGCGGGCGCCGACCCGGTGTTCGAGGTGTCGTCCGTCAGCGGCGACGGCATGGAGCAGCTGTGGGCGTACCTCAACGACGATGCATCGGAGGTGGCCGCATGAAGGATGTGCTGCTGTCCGTGGGCATCGACGTGGGGACGAGCACGTCGCAGGTCGTCTTCTCGGACATCACGATCGAGGACCTGTCGAGCGGCTTCGCCGTGCCGCGGGTCGAGATCGTCGGCAAACAGATCATCTACCGCAGCGAGATCCACTTCACGCCGCTGACCTCGCCGACGACGATCGACGCGGCCGCGCTGCGCGACCTGGTCACGCTCGAATACCGGCTGGCGGGCATCGACCCGCACGCCGTCAAGACCGGCGCGGTCGTCATCACCGGCGAGACCGCGCGCAAAGAGAACGCGGACGAGGTCGCGCGCTACCTGTCCGACCTGGCCGGCGACTTCGTGGTCGCCACCGCCGGGCCGACGCTGGAGTCGGTGCTGGCCGGGCGCGGGGCGGGCGCGGACGTGCGCTCGCGCGAGCTCAGCGCACCGGTCGCCAACTACGACATCGGCGGCGGGACGAGCAACTTCGTCCTGTTCGAGCACGGCGAGCCCATCGCGGCCAGCTGCCTCGACATCGGCGGGCGGCTGATCCGCGTCGACCGCTCGCGCGGCGTCATCACCTACATCGCCGACAAGATCGCCGCGCTGTGCGCGTCCAAGGGCATCGCGCTGCGCGTCGGTGACCGGGCCGATGTGGCCGTGCTGCGCCAGGTGTGCACCGCGATGTGCGAGATCCTGGAGATGAGCCTCGGGCTGGTGCCCAAGTCGGCCCTCTACCCGTCCATGCTCACCGAGGCGGGCAACGACGTCGTCCTGCCTCGCCCGCTCGGGCACCTCATGTTCTCCGGCGGCGTCGCCGACTGCATGCTGGTGCCGAACGACGACGTGTTCGTCTACGGCGACATCGGCATGCTGCTCGGGCAGGCCGTCCGCGAGTCGGCGGCGCTGGCGCGCGTGCCGCAGCTGCCGGCCACCGAGACCATCCGGGCCACCGTCGTGGGTGCGGGCACGCACATCACCAAGCTGTCGGGCTCGACGATCGAGTACGACCCCGAGCTGCTGCCGGTCAAGAACGTCCCGGCGCTCAAGCTGACGCAGCAGGAGGAGGCCACGCCGGCGGCCATGGGCCAGGCCATCCGCTCGCGCCTGGACTGGTTCGCGACCGACGGGTCCGCGCACCCGGTCGCGATCGCGTTCGAGGGTCCCGCGGTGCCGAGCTTCACGGCCGTCCAGGGCATCGCCGATGCGATCGTGGACGCCATGGCGCCCGCCACCGCCAAGGGCGTGCCGACCATCGTGGTCACCGAGCGCGACCTGGCCAAGGTGTTGGGCCAGTCGATCCGCATGAAGGCACCGGCCGGCCACGGATTCATCTGTATCGATGGCATCTCGATGCGGGGAGGTGACTATGTCGATATCGGCGCTCCGGCGGCGGGGGGAACCGTCCTGCCCGTCGTCGTCAAGACTCTCGTCTTTCACTAGGTATTCGGACGTACGCACGCAATCGGATGGCGGTCCTGGACGGACCGGCATCGCAAGAGGAGGCAACCATGGACTATCTCGATAAGGACCTGGCATCGATCCAGGAGGTCCGCACGCTCGTCCGTGCGGCCAAGGCGGCCCAGCAGCGCCTGGCGACGTTCTCGCAGGAGGAAGTCGACCGGATCTGCGCGGCCATGGCCAAGGCGGGCTTCGAGCACGCCGAGCAGCTGGCTCGGATGGCCGTCGATGAGACGACGTTCGGACGCGTCGAGGACAAGACGCTGAAGAACCAGTTCGCATCGCAGGCCGTGTGGGACGCGTACAAGGACGTCAAGACGGTCGGCATCATCGCCGAGCGCCCCGAGGCGGGCATCACCGAGGTCGGCGTGCCGATGGGCGTCATCGCCGGCGTCGTCCCGTCCACCAACCCGACGTCCACGGCCATCTTCAAGTCGATCATCGCCGTGAAGTCGGGCAACGCGATCGTGCTGTCGCCGCACCCGGGCGCCAAGGCGTGCACGCTGGCCGCGACGCGCGTGGTCGCCGAGGCCGGGCAGGCCGCCGGGCTGCCCGCCGGGGCGATCGCCTGCATCGAGCATCCGACGATGGAGGCCACGCAGGCCCTCATGTCGAGCCCCGACATCGCGCTGATCCTGGCGACCGGCGGCCCGGGCATGGTCAAGGCGGCGTACTCGTCCGGCAACCCGGCCATCGGCGTCGGCCCCGGCAACGGGCCCTCGTTCATCGAGCGCAGCGCGGACATTCCGACCGCCGTGCGCCGCATCATCGACTCCAAGACGTTCGACAACGGCACCATCTGCGCCTCCGAGCAGTCGGTCGTCACCGAGGACATCATCAAGCGCGACGTCATCGAGCAGTTCACGCTGCAGGGCGGCTACTTCCTGTCGCCGCAGGAGAAGGACGCGGTGGGCGCGCTGCTCATGCGCGCCAACGGCAGCATGAACCCGGCCATCGTCGGGCAGACCGCCGTCCGCATCGCCGAGATGGCCGGCATCAGCGTGCCCGCGGGCACGCGCGTGCTGCTAGGGCCCGAGACCGAGGTCGGGCACCAGTTCCCGTACTCGCGCGAGAAGCTGTGCCCCGTGCTCGGCTTCTTCAGCGCGCCCGACTGGCACAGCGCCTGCGAGCTGTGCATCAAGATCCTGATGAACGAGGGCGCCGGGCACTCGATGTCGATCCACTCCCGCGACGAGGACGTGATCCGCGAGTTCGCGCTGCGCAAGCCCGTGTCGCGGCTGCTGGTCAACACGCCCGCCTCGCTGGGCGGCGTCGGCGCCACCACCGGGCTGCAGCCGTCGCTGACGCTCGGCTGCGGGGCCGTCGGCGGCAACTCGTCCTCGGACAACATCGGCCCGCTCAACCTGATCAACATCCGCCGCCTGGCGCGCGGACGCCGCGAGCTGTCCGACCTGCGTGCCGCGCAGCCCGCCCTGACCACGTCGTCCGTCGTCGCGAACCCGTCGCTCGACACCGAGCGGCTGGTCCGGCTCGTCCTAGCCAAACTGACGGGAGCCGGCGTATGACATGAACCTGCTTTCCACGTTTCACCGCAATCTATCCACATCATCAATCAGATTCACCCAACCAAGTAAGGAGCACTGAGAACAATGGCCGAAAATAGCTTCAGCATTGCCCTCGGAATGATCGAGACCAAGGGTCTGGTCGCCTCGATTGAGGCCGCCGATGCCATGGTCAAGGCCGCGAACGTCACGCTGATCGGCAAGGTCCACGTCGGCGGCGGCCTGGTCACCGTCATGATCCGTGGCGATGTGGGCGCCGTCAAGGCCGCCACCGATGCGGGTGCGGCTGCGGCCGACCGCGTCGGCGAGCTCATCAGCGTGCACGTCATCCCGCGTCCGCACAACGAGGTCGAGTACATCCTGCCGAGCCTGCAGACGACCGACTAGGCCCCTGCGCTCCCCGTGGCTCGGCATTCCAGACTGCCGGGCCACGGGGGAGCGGCGTCCCCCCAACAACACACACGACAAGGAGGTGATCGGTCATGGCCTTGGTGACCGAGGCGGCGTTGCGCGACGAGTTCCGCGATGCCGACCCATCCGCGCTCACCCGCTACGAGGTGCCCGCGGGCACACTGGTGACGCCATCGGCCCGCGCCTGGCTCATCGACCATCGGATCGATCTGGTGATCGGCGGCAAGGTGGCGGTCGCAACCCCGCGCACCGGGGCGGCGGCACAGGATCGTCCGTCCGCGCCCGCACCGGCCGCGCCGCAGGCCGATCCGGCATCGGCGCTGCCGCTGTTCATCCGTCCGGACGCGTTCGACGTCATCGACGGCAGCCAGGTGGCCGACAAACCCGAGCATCTGACCGCGCTGCGCGGCAACCTGCTCGTCCCCAAGAACCACCCGCAGATCCGCTTCCGCGGCCAGCTGGACGCGCTGGAGTCGGACATCCTGGTCGCCCAGGTCGCCTTCCAGCGGCTGGGCCTGGCCAAGGGCGTCGCCGACCTCGGCGAGGTGCTGCGCTACGTGAAGCAGGTGCTGCGCGCCGAGGTGCTGGATGTCCCGTTCGACCAGGTGAGCCTGTTCGGGCTGGACGACGAGGAACTGCGCCACCGCTCGCACTACCCGAAGCAGTACTACGGCATCACGCACTTCGCCGCGTCGGTCGAGGACGGCGAGGCGGTCGTCCTGCTCAACCAGCTGCGCACGACCGTCCGGACGGTGGAGCTGGCGGCCTACGACGCCTTCGCGACCGGCGGCACCGCCGAGCCGCGCCGCATCGATCTCATCCGGGCGCTGAACCGGCTGTCCAGCGCGCTGTACCTCATGATGTTCAAAGCTAAGACCAAGGAATACGAATGACAGTGACTGAGTCGATTCCCCAAGCCGTTTGGGAGGACATCAGCTTCCGGCTGGATCGTCCGGTGGTCGAGCTGGAGGCGTCCGGACGGCATCTGCACCTGTCCCGCGCCGATGCCGATCGTCTGCTCGGGCCGGGCGTCGCGATGACGCCGGTGCACATGCTGAGCCAGCCCGGACAGTTCACGTGCGCCGAGCGCATCCGCGTGATCGGCCCCAAGGGCGAGTTTCCGGCGCTGTCGATCATCGGGCCCGAGCGCGTGCAGAGCCAGGTGGAGCTGTCGGCCACCGATGCGCTGATCCTGGGCGTCAAGCCGCCCGTGCGCCTGTCCGGTGACCTGGCCGGCACGCCGGGTATCACGCTGGTCGGCCCCGCCGGGCGCCTCGACCTGACCGAGGGCGTCATGATCGCCAAGCGGCACATCCACATGGATCCCGCCTACGCCGAGCTGCACGGCCTGCACAACCACCAGATCGTGTCGGTGCGGGTCTGGGGCGTGCGCGGCGTCACGTTCAACGACGTCGAGATCCGCATCTCGCCCGACTTCGCCACCTACATGCACATCGACTACGACGAGGCCAACGCCTGCGGCTTCCGCAAGGGCATGCTCGGCACCATCATCGTCTGACCCCGCATCACAACGACTTCCGCATCAAGGAGAGGAAACATCATGGACAACCAGCAACTGGTCGACACCGTGACCAAGATCATCATGGAGCAGCTGCGGGGCGCAGGCGCGTCCTGCCCGACGACGCCCAGCGTCGTCACGTTCGGCGACGTGCCCGCCTGCGTGCTCGGCTCGGGCGCGGCGGTGCGCAAGGGCACCTCGCCGTCCGACGCCGATGGCGCCGACTACATCGTGCTGACGCAGGCCGCCTTCCGGGCGTTCCATGGCGGGGCGATCCCCGCCGGGCTGACCGGCATGGCCAGCGCCGCCGCGGCGACTGCCAGCCCGGTGTGCCGCAGCTGCAGCGAGTTCGACCTGACCGGCAAGAAGGTCATCGGCGAGCGGGACGTCCGTGCGCTCACGCTGTCGGCGGGCGCGAGCGTCCGCATCGACGCGAAGGCGCTGGTCACCGCGCTGGCACGCGACTACGTGCACAGCCAGGGCGCGACCATCGTCCGCTGAGACAGTCATTCAGGAGAGGGCTCATGGATCTTTCGCGGCAGATATTCGAGGCCGGCGTGATCGGTGCCGGCGGTGCCGGCTTCCCGACCTACAAGAAGCTGACCGACGGCGCGCAGCTGTTGGTGGTTAACGCGGCCGAGTGCGAGCCGCTGCTGGCCAGCGACCGCTATCTGATGCGCCACCGGGCCGCGCAGATCGTCGCCGGCGCGCAGGCCGTGGCGCAGGCGTGCGGCATCCCGCGCATCGTCATCGGGACGAAGTCGCACTACGCCCGCGAGATCGCCGCGCTGACGCAGGCGATTGAGCAGGCCGGCGCCGCCATCGAGATCCACGGCGTCGACTCCTTCTATCCGGCCGGCGACGAGCAGGTGCTGGTGTACGAGATCACCGGCCGTACGGTGCCGCCGGGCGGCATCCCGCTCGACATCGGCGTCATCGTCATCAACGTCACCACGGCCAGCAACATCGCCGCCGCGATCGAGGGCACGCCGGTCACCCGCCGGTTCGTCACGGTCACCGGCGAGGTGGCGCATCCGACGATCGTGGACGCCCCGGTCGGCGCCACCGCCGCAGACCTGATCCAGGCCGCGGGCGGGACGACCGTGAACCCGTACGTCATCGTGCGCGGCGGCCCCATGATGGGCAAGCACGCCTCGATGGACGACGCGCCCACGCTGGGCTACGGCAAGGCCGACGGCGGCCTCATCGTCTTGCCCGCGGACCACCCGCTGGTGCAGTTCATGGCCAAGCCCGTCGAGCGGCTGCTGTCCGAGACCAAGTCGATCTGCATCCAGTGCCAGATGTGCACGAGCCTGTGCCCGCGCTACCTGATCGGCCACCAGATGCGTCCGCACCGCGTGATGCGCTCGCTGCAGACCGGCACCGACCCCGAGGCGCTGACCGACGCGCTGCTGTGCTGCGAATGCGGCATCTGTGAGCTGTACTCGTGCCCGATGGGCCTGTCGCCGCGGCGCATGAACATCTACGTCAAGGGGCTGCTGCGGGCCCAGGGCATCAAGGTGACCGACAAGACCGTCCACCCCGAGCAGTCCAGCGACCGCGAATACCGCCGGGTCGCGCAGGCCCGGTTCATCGACCGGCTGCAGCTGTCGGCCTACCCGACGCAGATCGACGACTGCGTGCGGCTCGACCCGGCCCAGGTGCGCATCCCGACCCGCCACGGCGTCGGCATGGCGGCGCGCCCGTGCGTCAGCGTGGGGGACGTCGTCGGCGTCGGCCAGCTGGTCGCCGAGGTGGGCTTCGGCGATCTGGGCGCGCCCGTGCACGCGTCCATCGCCGGCCGCGTGACGCAGGCCGACGAGAACCACATCACCATCGTCCAGGAAGGGGCGCAGGCATGATCACCAGCATCGGGCTCGTGGAGCTGACGGCCATCGCGCGCGGCATCGAGACGGCCGACGCCATGATCAAGGCGGGCGGGGTGACGCTCGTGTTCGCCCGGCCGGTCTGCCCCGGCAAGTTCATCATCATGATTCACGGCGACGTGGGCGCGGTCAAGGCCTCGATGGAGGCCGGACGGACCGTGGGCGCCGAGCGCGTCGTCAACTGGCTGGTCATCCCGCGCGTGCACCGCGATCTGCTCCCCGCCATCAACGGCACGCTGGGCACCAGCGAGGTGGCGGCCCTGGGCGTCGTCGAGTTCTTCGACATCGCCTCGGCGATCACCGCGGCCGATGCNGCCGCCAAGACGAGCCAAGTCACGCTGATGGAGGTCCGGCTGGGGCTGGGCATCGGCGGCAAGAGCTTCTTCAAACTGTGCGGCGAAGTGGCCGATGTGAAGGCGGCAGTGACTGCCGCCATCGCGGCGGGCACGGGCCGAGGACAGGTCGTGTCGAGCTGCGTCAT
>WRGV01000037.1 GCA_009787035.1 Propionibacteriaceae bacterium
CGGGTTCGGAGGCGGGCGCCGGCGGCGGGGTTCCCGGACGGACGATCGGGCGGCGCGGCTCGGTCGCGCCGATGCGGGCGTCCAGGGTGAAGCTGGAGGCTCCGACGATGCCCATGAGCAGCGGCACGCGCTGCGAGACGAGGGCTTCGGGCCCCAAGTTCACCTGGATGTAGGGGGTGCTGGGTTCGACGGTGCGCCAGACGGGGCTGCCGCCTCCGTCCGCGACGGTCGCGCCGCTGTTGGCATCCAGGATGACCGCTTGGCCGCGATAGGTCAGCCGCAGCCGGTTGTCGATCACCTGGAAGATCGCCACGGCCGAGGTCTCCGGGCCCCACTGCACCAGGCTGGAGACCAGCTCGTCGAGCGTGGTGCACGTGTTGACGTCGCTCCAGATGCGTTCCAGCTTCGGAGCAGCTCGCCGAAGATCCGGTTCGAGCAGCACCAACAGGTTTGGACCGGCGACCACGATCCAATTGCCGGGCGAGTAATTCGCGCGGTACGTCGCCATCTGCACTCCTGCCGTCGGGGAAGACGCCACCGAGTCCGCAGCGGCGTGTGGTTCTATTGTGCGTCCAGCCCGGCTCTCACGCTAGCCAGCGCGCCCGCGGGGCCGTGGATACTCCTCCCCACAGGCGTGAGAGGGGCCCGTCCGGACGAATCCGGGCGGGCCCCTTGAGCACGTCAGCCGTACTGGACGTCGGCGCGGCACGAGCTTGCGCCGCGTGTTTCGACACACGCAAGCAAGACCGCAGCAACGCCCCCGTCGTGGCTACCGGAGGGCGGCCTGGGCGGCGGCGAGGCGGGCGACAGGCACGCGGAACGGCGAGCAGGACACGTAGTCCAGGTCGATCCGGTGGCAGAACTCGACGGACGACGGATCGCCGCCGTGCTCGCCGCAGATGCCCAGCTTGAGGTCGGGACGCGTCTGGCGGCCCAGCTTCACGGCCAGTTCGACGAGCTTGCCGACGCCATCTTGATCCAGGCGGGCGAACGGGTCGTTCTCGTAGATCTTCTTGTCGTAGTAGGCGCCGAGGAACTTGCCGGCGTCGTCACGGCTGAAGCCGAAGGTCATCTGCGTCAGGTCGTTGGTGCCGAACGAGAAGAACTCCGCCTCTTCGGCGATCTCGTCGGCCGTCACCGCGGCGCGCGGGATCTCGATCATCGTGCCGACCTTGTAGTGCAGGTCGATGCCGGCGGCCTTGATGATCTCGTCGGCGGTCTCGACGATGATCTTCTTGACGAAGGCCAGCTCCTTGCGCTCGCCCACCAGCGGCACCATGATCTCCGGCACGATCGTCCACTCCGGGTGGCGGCGCTGCACGTTGATCGCGGCCTCGATGATTGCGCGGGTCTGCATCTCGCCGATCTCGGGGAACGTGACGTCCAGGCGGCAGCCACGGTGGCCCATCATCGGGTTGAACTCGTGCAGCTCGGAGATCTTCGCGGTGATGTCGGCGACGGCGATGCCCATGTCGGCGGCCAGCGCCTTGATCTCCTCGGGATCGGTCGGCAGGAACTCGTGGAGCGGCGGATCCAGCAGCCGGATGGTCACCGGGGTGCCCTCCATGGCCTCGTAGATGCCCTCGAAGTCGCCGCGCTGCATCGGCAGCAGCTTGGCCAGGGCGGCCTTGCGCTGCTCGACGGTGTCGGACAGGATCATCTCGCGGATGGCCGCGATCCGGTCGGTCTCGAAGAACATGTGCTCGGTGCGGTCCAGGCCGATGCCCTCGGCGCCGAACTGGCGCGCCTGCGCGGCGTCCTTCGGCGTGTCGGCGTTGGTGCGCACGCGCAGGCGACGGAACTGGTCGGCCCAGCCCATGACGCGTCCGAAATCGCCGCCGATCTTGGCCGGCACGGTCTTGATCTGCTCGCCGTAGATGTTGCCGGTCGAGCCGTCCAGGCTCAGCCAGTCGCCCTCGTGGAACTCGCGCCCGCCCAGCGTGAACGACTTCTCGTCCGCGCCGAAGCGGATCTCGCCCACACCGGACACGCAGCAGGTGCCCATGCCGCGGGCCACGACGGCCGCGTGCGACGTCATGCCGCCGCGCGCGGTCAGGATGCCCTTGGCGTAGTGCATGCCCTCGATGTCCTCGGGGCTGGTCTCCAGGCGGACGAGCACGACGGCCTCGCCGCGCTTGGTCGTCCACTCGGTGGCGTCCTCGGCAGAGAACACGATCTTGCCGGTCGCGGCGCCCGGGGACGCCGGCAGGCCCTTGCCGATCGGCGAGGCGGCCTTGAGTCCGTCCGCGTCGAACTGCGGGTGCAGCAGCGCGTCGATCTGCTTGGGATCGATCGACAGCACGGCCTGTTCCTTGGTGATCATGCCCTCGTCGACCATGTCGGACGCGATCTTGAACGCGGCCGCCGCGGTGCGCTTGCCGTTGCGGGTCTGCAGCATGAAGAGCTTGCCATCCTCGATGGTGAACTCCATGTCCTGCATGTCGTGGTAGTGCTTCTCCAGGTTCTGGACGATCGAGACGAACTGGTCGTACACGGCCGCGTTCTGCTGGCGCAGCTGGTCGATCGTCTGCGGGGTGCGCACGCCGGCGACGACGTCCTCGCCCTGCGCGTTCATCAGGAACTCGCCGAACAGGCCCTTCTCGCCGGTGGACGGGTTGCGCGAGAACGCGACGCCCGTGCCGGACGTGTCGCCCAGGTTGCCGAAGACCATCGACTGGACGGATACGGCGGTGCCCCACTCGTCCGGGATGTCGTTCATGCGGCGGTAGTAGATGGCGCGCGCGTTGTTCCACGAGCGGAAGACGGCCTTGATGGCGCCGAAGAGCTGCTCGATCGGGTCGGTCGGGAAGTCGGAGCCGACCTCCTTCTTGTACTCGTCCTTGAACTGCTCGGCCAGCTCGTGCAGGTCGTCCGCGGTCAGCTCGACGTCTTGGGTGACGCCGCGCTTGGCCTTCATCTGGTCGATCAGCTTCTCGAAGTACGACTTGCCGACCTCCATGACGACGTCGGAGTACATCTGGATGAAGCGGCGGTACGAATCCCACGCCCAGCGCGGGTTGCCCGACTTGGCGGCCAGCGTGGCCACGACGGTCTCGTTGATGCCCAGGTTGAGGATGGTGTCCATCATGCCGGGCATGGACGCGCGCGCGCCCGACCGCACCGAGACGAGCAGCGGGTTGTCGGCGTCGCCGAACTTCTTGCCCTGCTTGGCCTCCAGCGTGGCGACGTGCTGCATGACCTCGGCGCGGATCTGCTCGCTGATGGTCTCGTTGTCGGCGTAGTACTGCGTGCACGCCTCGGTGGTGATGGTGAAGCCCTGGGGCACAGGCATGCCCAGCTTCGTCATCTCGGCGACGTTCGCGCCTTTGCCACCGAGCAGGTTGCGCATGGACGCGTCACCCTCGGTGAAGTCGTAGACGAATTTGTCAGTCACGGTTGCTGATTCTCCTTATGTGTGTGTCGAGTTCTGGGCCCGGCGTGGCCGGGCTGCAAGCCCGTGGGTGGGCTGGAGGGGGTCGCGGCATCCGTCGGGCATCGCCGCGTAGTGCACCGGTGACACCGAGGACGAGGATCCTCGCCGACCCATCCAACGGTCAGAACTCTACCGTGATTTGCTGGGCGGCGCCTGTGCTTGAGCCCAGCTCCCAGGTGTCGCTCAGCTCGGAAGGACCCCCACCCCCCAGAGGCGACACTCAGGCCTGGCAGGAGTTGTCCGTGTGCGCAAGACAAAGGACGATGTGGACGAGAGATCCCGCGACGAGCGTCGTCGGCAGCCGGAGCGCAGCCCGTTACCTCACGCGGATGGTGGATGCGGCGCAGAGCCGACTTGGCGGGGTCGGGCACCCTACCACATATTTCCTTGCTCAAGTACCTGTCTCGCGGAGAATTCTGAGCTTGACGTGCGGCGTCTGGGCGGTATGGTTTCACCAGAACAGAGATGTTCTAGGCCCTAGGAATAGTGTCTTACCCCTGGCGTGAAAACCGAACGGCCTCGGAAACCAAGTGGCTAGATAGCTCTAGCTCCAAGCAACGAAGAGGAGTCTAGATGAACACCAAGAAGGCAGCTGCTGCCATTCTTTCCATCCTGTTAGCACTTATCGTCGTCCTCGGCGGCGCCACAAGTGCCCACGCGGCAACCAACTCTGATCCTGTCGGCATCGATCCCTACGGTCTGTGCTCGACGACCTGGACGTACACGTCCACGTCTCGCGGAACGGATCAGCACTCACAGGTTGGGCCGACACAGTCCAATCACAACGGCACCTCAAGCCCTGCCACGGACACCTTCACGGCAACTGCAAGTGGAACGGTCAGCGCGACGATCTCGGGCAACGCCAACGTGTCTGCAAACGTCATCTTCGGAAGCATCAGTGCCTCGTTCGGCATCAGTGTCCAAGCCAGCATCACCGCGAGCCTGGGCAACTCCACGCAAGTCATTGTGCCGGCAGGGAAGACGGGGAACGCTGCGTACGGCGTCTGGCGTGCGTACACAACCGGGACTGAGCAGCTGACCAACAACGCATGCGTTGTCACGCAGTCTCACTCGGTGACGGCGTACTCGCCCTACAAGGTGGGTTGGAACACGTGGATCAGCTGAAGGCCATCGCAGGATGGATCAGTGCAGCTCTCGTCGTGGCGGTGCTATCAGGATGCACCGCCACCACGGCGGCTCACCCAGCGAACGAGAGCCATCCTTCTTCTGCGCACACACCTGCGGGAACCGCTCGCGGAACCACGGGGAGTGTGTCGGAGATAGCCACACCACAATCGGAGGATGTGGTGAAACTTTCTCCAGACTATCCGGCCGACGCAACAGTGTTGGGTGAACTGTCTTCCAAACGTGGGGCGGCAGCAATTGGACCAATTACTGTTAAGTCCCCACGGATTGCCGTGTATGTCCGTTGCTACGGATCAACGTCGGTTCATGTGACAATTGAAGGCGTTGCAAAGTTCGATCAACAGTGCGCAAGTGATGCTGGCGACCGAGGCACAATGAACACCTTCGATGTTCGATATGTGAGCACATTCACTGTGCAGGTGACTAGCGATAATCAGAACATGTGGGCACTAGCTGTAACCGACTTCTAGTCAGCCTCGATGGGTTGCGGGTCATCTGGCCGTCATTTTCATGTCGACTAGATGACTAGCAATCAGGAACCTCTGTCATAGGTTCAAGTCGAGCTCGGGTAAGCAGAGCGACGTGCATAGCGTCGATGATGGTGGTTCTGGCCCGGCAGGCGCGACCTAACTGTGCGCGCAGGCGGAGGGCGACGTTCACGAGCGGGACGTCCGCCGAATGGCCCGCAGCGGTCCGGCTTGCCGGAGCGCCCGGATATTCGGTGGGAGAGCGGAACGCGCCGGATAAGATGCCGAAGGCATCCGGCGCCAGGGAGCGATCCCGCGACGAACGTCGTCCGCAGCCTGCGCGCACCCGTCACCTCACACGGAGACTGAGCGATGTGCCGTCAGGCGACACCTGACGCTTGATCCGCTTCGAGCGGCCCGATGTCATCGGGCAGCTGCCGCGGCGTGCCGGTGAACGTGAATGCCTCGCCACCGGGGGCGTCGGCGACATCCGGGGATGCGACGTCGACGACCACGATCGATCCGGGGCGCAGTTCGCCGTACAGGATGCGCTCGGCGAGCGGATCCTCGATGTCGCGCTGGATGGCGCGGCGCAGCGGCCGGGCGCCGAGCACGGGGTCGAAGCCGCGCTGGGCGATCAGGTGCCGGGCGGCGACGGTGAGCTCGATGCCCATGTCGTGGTCGGCGAGGCGCTGTTCCAGCTGCTTGACCATCAGGTCGACGATCTGCTCGATGTCCTCCAGGCTCAGCTGGTGGAAGACGACGATCTCGTCCACGCGGTTCAGGAATTCGGGACGGAAGTGCTGCTTGAGCTCGTCGGAGACCTTGGCCTTCATCGTCTCGTAGCTGGCGGCCTCGTCGTTGGCGCGGGCGAAGCCCAGGCTGACCGACTTGGAGATGTCGCGCGTGCCGAGGTTGGTCGTCATCACGATGACGGTGTTCTTGAAGTCGACCATGCGGCCCTGCGCGTCGGTGAGGCGGCCTTCGTCCAGGATCTGCAGCAGCGAGTTGAAGATGTCCGGGTGGGCCTTCTCGATCTCGTCGAACAGCACGACGGAGAACGGCTTGCGGCGCACCTTCTCGGTGAGCTGGCCGCCCTCTTCGTAGCCGACGAAGCCGGGGGGCGAGCCGAACAGCCGCGAGGCGGTGTGCTTCTCGCTGTACTCGCTCATGTCGAGCGTGATCAGCGCGTCCTCGTCGCCGAACAGGAACTCGGTGAGCGCCTTGGTCAGCTCGGTCTTGCCGACGCCGGACGGGCCGGCGAAGAGGAACGAGCCGGACGGACGCTTCGGGTCTTTCAGCCCGGCGCGGGTGCGGCGGATCGAGCGGGCCAGCGCCTTGACGGCGTCGGTCTGGCCGATGTAGCGCTTGCCGATCTCGGCCTCCATCTGCAGCAGGCGCGAGGATTCCTCCTCGGTGAGCTGCTGCACGGGCACGCCGGTGGAGTCGGACAGCACACGGGCGATCTCCTCCTGGCCGATGACGGCCGGGGTGTCCGATTCGCCCTCGTGCCAGGCGCGCTCCTGCTCGGTGCGCTGGGCCTGCAGTTTCGACTCGTCGTCGCGCAGCTTGGCGGCGCCCTCGAAGTCCTGGTGGTCGATGGCCATCTGCTTGCGGTCGCGGACCTCGGCGATCTGCTCGTCGATGGCGCGCAGATCGGGCGGGGCGGTCATGCGCTGGATGCGCATGCGGGCGCCGGCCTCGTCGATCAGGTCGATGGCCTTGTCGGGCAGGAAGCGGTCCTGGATGTACCGGTCGGCCAGGTTGGCGGCGGCGGTCAGTGCCTCGTCGGTGATGGTGACGCGGTGGTGCGCCTCGTAGCGGTCGCGCAGCCCCTTGAGGATGTCGATGGTCAGCGCGATGGACGGCTGCTCGACCTGGATGGGCTGGAAGCGGCGCTCCAGCGCGGCGTCCTTCTCGATGTGCTTGCGGTACTCGTCGAGCGTGGTCGCGCCGATGGTCTGCAGCTCGCCGCGGGCCAGCATGGGCTTGAGGATGCTCGCGGCATCCACGGCGCCCTCGGCCGCGCCGGCGCCGACGAGCGTGTGGATCTCGTCGATGAACAGCATGATGTCGCCGCGCGTCTTGATCTCCTTGAGCACTTTCTTCAGGCGCTCCTCGAAATCGCCGCGGTAGCGGGTGCCGGCGATGAGCGAGCCCAGGTCGAGGGCGTAGACCTGCTTGTCGCGCAGGTTTTCGGGGACGTCTCCGCGGACGATTGCCTGGGCCAGGCCTTCGACGACGGCGGTCTTGCCGACGCCGGGCTGGCCGATGAGCACCGGGTTGTTCTTGGTGCGACGGCTCAGCACCGTCATGACCCGTTCGATCTCCTTCTGGCGGCCGATCACCGGGTCGAGCTTGTGCTCGCGGGCGGCCTGGGTGAGGTTGCGTCCGAACTGGTCGAGGATCGTCGCACCGCTGGTGGACGACGCGGGCCCACCGCCCACGGCCGCGCCGACCTCGGCGGGCTGCGCGCCCGCGCCGGTGCCCTGTTGGTTGCCCTGCATCAGGTCCATGACGGCGTTGCGCACGCGGGACAGGTCGAGACCCATCTTGATGAGCACCTGGACGGCCACGCCCTCGCCCTCGCGGATGAGGCCGAGCAGCACGTGTTCGGTGCCGATGTAGCTGTGGTTGATCTGGAGCGCCTCGCGCAGGCTCAGCTCCAGGACGCGCTTGGCGCGCGGGGTGAACGGGATGTGGCCGCTCGGCGGGGTCTGGCCCTTGCCGACGAGCTCTTCAACCTGCTCGCGGGTCGACTCAAGCGTGAGCCCGACGCTTTCGAGGGCCTGCGCGGCGACGCCTTCGCCCTCGTGGATCAGCCCGAGCAGGATGTGCTCGGTGCCGATGTAGTTGTGGTTGAGCAGCCTGGCCTCATCCTGTGCGAGGACGATGACCCGGCGGGCCCGGTCGGTGAACCGTTCGAACATCAGACTCCCTACGTCTCGCCAGCTCGTGCGGTCTTGACCGCGGGGGCGAACTGGCGCAGCCCCATTCTAGCCCGTGCAGCACCATCCGGGTGAGGCCGGACGGAAACCTTGAGCGTATGTGACTCAACAACGAACGGGGGCCGGATCATTCCAGCCCCCGTTCATCAGGTCTTTCTCACGACGCACTGGCGCGTCAGCCCCCAGCTGTGCGCGCGCGGCGTCCGACGATCAGGCGTGCGCCTGGTCGTACGCGGCGCGGATCTCGGCAGAGATGCGGCCGCGATCGCTCACCTGGTAGCCGTTAGCGGCTGCCCAGGCGCGGATCTCGCTCAGCTGCACCCCGGCGGGACGTGCACCGCGCGGACGACGACCGCTGACGCGACGCCCATGGCCGATCCACCAGGTGAAGCCGTCGCGCAGCTGCGCGGCATGCTCGCCATTCAGATCGATCTCATAGGTGACGCCGTCCAGGTTGAACGTCACGGTCTCGTCGGCGTTGGAGCCGTCGATGTCGTCAATGAGAATTGTCTTGACTCGTTTGGTCATGTTGCTCCTTGGTCTTGAGGTGAAGGCATTGAGACGCCTCTGGGGGCATCGCCAGTGGCCGTCAACAATTGTAGGGCATACCGAGGTCAATGACAAACCTCGTGTCATTCTTTGGGATGCCGATCCGGGGCGGCAGCGGCATTTGCGCCGATGCCCGAGGCGTCGCACCCGTCGGCGCGGCGTGGGCCGTCATCTCTAGGCCATGATTTTGATATCAGGAAGCTGGGTAATGCCCGACAGATCGAGTCCGCGGGCCAAATCCGCGACATCTTCGTCCAACAATGTAGCGTCGGGTTCGATGTCCAACCAGGGTATCAGCACGAATGCACGGTGACGGGCGCGGGGGTGCGGCAGATGCAGCTGCACGGTGTCGCTGGTGCGCCGGCCGACCTTAACCAGATCGATGTCCAGGGGGCGCGGGCCATGGTTCGGGTCGGGCACGCGACCGTAGGCCCGTTCGATGGCCTGGGAGCGTTCCAGCAATGTCAAGGGCTCCAGCGGGCTGCGCGCGAGTACGACGATGTTGAGGAAATCCGGCTGCGCGGGCGCATCCACCGGCGTGGTCTGGTACACGGGCGAAACCGCCACAATAGTCACATTCGGTGTCTCGGCGAGACGATCGACGCCCGCCTGGAGCAATTCCGCGCTGTCGCCCAGGTTGGATCCGAGGCTGAACACCACATCGTTGAGCGGGTGCGTACCGCCTAGCGTGTCCCAGTCCACCAGATAGCTGTTATTCATCGCGGCCTCACTTCCTCGTTGCCAGCGTGACTGGCGGTAATACGATCAGGCGGGGACGGACGTGGCATCGGGCGGGGCTGGGTTTTCGCCGCGTACGCTGACCGACAGGTCGGCGAATGTGACGCCCAGCGGCGCCTTGGGTTTGTGCACGCGCACCTGCGCCCAGCGTACACGGTGCAGGCTCAGCAGATCGTTGAGGATGTCATCTGCCAGCGTCTCAATCAGTTGGACGGATTCGGTTTCGATCCGGTCGATCACATGGTGTGCGATGTCGCGGTAGTCGACGGCGTCATCGATATCGTCTCGTGTCGGAGCATCGACGCCCACCTCGACATCGGCAGTAAACGTCTGCGCTGTGAGGTGCTCCTGGGGCAGCACGCCGTGGCGTCCCTGGGCGGTCAGGCCCGATACCGAGATGACGGTCTGCCGGGGCGCGCCCGGGAATGTCTGTGGCATGCGATGGCCTCCTGATGGTCGAGGTGCCCACGGCGGGCGCCCCGGATGACGGATGCTTTCAGGGTAGCGGCTGCGGTCAGGCCGTCGCCGCCGGGTGCTCCGGCGCCGCGTCCGGACGCGGGCGGGCGGGGCGCGACTGGGCCAGCCGGTGCGCGACCCGCACCCCGGCCCAGCTGCCGACGACCTCGTG
>WRGV01000038.1 GCA_009787035.1 Propionibacteriaceae bacterium
CCGAGGTTCGGCGGCCGTCCGGCCCCGATGATGCCCGATGCCCCGAACCCGCCGATGCCTCCGTTCGGCGCACCGGAACCGCCGTTCGGCGCCCCCGTGCCCCCGTTCGGCCCCGTCCCGCCGGTGCCGCCCACACCCCCGCGTCCGCCCATGCCGCCGGAGCCGCCGTTCGGCCCCGCCGCCACCTTCCCGGAGAACTGATGCCCGACACCCTCGCCCAGGACGCCACGCCGCCGTCCACGCCCGCATCCCCCAGCCCCTCCCCCAACGCAGCCCCGCCCCACCGCGCCTGGCCGCTGCTGGTCGTGATCCAGTTCCTCAACATGATGGGCATGACGCTGGTCATCCCGGTGCTGCCCTTCGTGACGCTGGAGTACGTCCACAGCGAGGCCAGCCTGGCCTGGTGGGTCGGCGTGCTGGAGGCGGTCTTCGCGCTCGCATCGTTCGCGGTCGCGCCGCTGCTGGGCGCGCTGTCCGACAGGTTCGGACGCCGTCCCGTGCTGATCTATTCGGTCTTCGGCGCCGCCGTGGGCTACGTGCTCTTCGGCGTCGGCGGCAGCCTGGCGATGCTGGCCCTCGCCCGCGTCGTCCAGGGCCTGGCAAGCGGAGATATGCCCGCAATCTTCGGCTACGTCGCCGACATCACCCCACCGGAAGACCGCGCCCGGCGCTTCGGATTCCTCGGCGCGGTCGGCGGCGTGGCGATGATGGTCGGCCCGGCGATCGGCGGCGTGCTGGCCAAGGTGAACCTGTCCGCGCCGCTGTTCGCCACCGCCGGCATCGCCGCGCTGATCGGCCTGATCAGCTGGATCGTCCTGCCCGAAAGCCTGGCCCCCGCCAACCGCACGCCCCGAGTCGTCCTCAAGCACCTGCACCCGTTCAAGGTGATCAAGGACGTCTTCGCGCGCCCCGCGCTGCGCCCGCTGATGACCGGTGCGGCGCTGATCACGCTGCCGTTCATCTTCTTCACCAACAACTCGTCGGTGCTGGCTCTGGACACCGTCGGCTGGGGCCCGACTCAGTTCGGCGTGCTCATGACGGTGATCGGGCTGCTCGACATCATCACGCAGGGCGCGCTGTTGCCGATCCTGCTCAAGCGCATGGGCGACCGCGGCGTCGTGATGGCCGGCGTCATCGGCCAGGGCGTCGGTTGCCTCGGCCTGGCGATCGCGGCCACCCTGTTCGGACAGCTGTGGCTGTTCGTCCCCGCCGCCCTGATCTTCGCCGAGGGCCAGGGCCTGTCGCAAGCCGCCATGGAGGGCCTGATGTCGTCGGCCGTGGGCCCGGACGAGCAGGGCTGGATGGCCGGCGGCTTCTCGTCCATCAGCTCGGCGATGCAGATCATCGGCCCGCTGCTGTGCGGCTGGGCCTACGCCACGCTGGCGCACGGCGCCCCGTACTGGCTCGGCGCCGTGCTGATCGCCGCGGCCGCGATCGTGCTGCCCCGCGCGGGTCGCCCGCGCGTCGCGGCCTGAGCGCAGCGCACCCACCCCACCAAGCTGGGTCGAGCAAGAAGTCCGGGATCCGGACGCTGCGGACTCCAACCAGGTCGTCCATCGTGACGACGAACGTGGGGAATGAGTCGGGGATCCCCAGCAGCGCCGACTTCCCGGCGCACCGCATGCCGGTCAACACCTCGGCGGGCGGGGTGCCGATGTAGCCCTCCAGCCTCGCCATAGAGGCCGGACGGTCGATCAGCGCCTCAGCTTCCCCCTTCCCACACGGACGAATTTGGCCGGTATAGCCGTCAGAATCACAGGACGCAACGGGGAGCCCAGCCGGCATCAACGCCCGCCAAGGGCACACCCACAGATGAGATCCGTTGCCCACGCGCGCACCGCGGGTGTCGCCTCAATCACGAACTCCTGGCCGCGGGCGGTTGACTGGAAGTAGCCCTCGTCTTCGTGGACGCTGGCTTTGCCGTGGTAGCTGATTGGGACATTCTTCATCCAGTCGAGCAGTTTCCACTGCGACAGATCACGTCCAGGCGCGGTGAGGACGAGTTTGTCCCGACAGCTCAGCGTGCCGGCACCCGGCAGCTTGGTGCCCGCCAGATGGCTGGCGGCCACATAGAGCGTGTTGTTGGCACCCGTGTATGACGCGTGCGGATGCCACGGGTAGCTGGCGGCGATGGCGTCGCCGCAGACGACCTCGCCCACCTGCAGGTAGCCGTAGACGATGTGCTGCGGGCTGCTGCCGGGCGCGTACCGCAGCCGTCCACCCACGCATTCGGTCTGCCGGAAGCGCCCGAAGAAGAGGAACAGGTCGCCCCCACCGACGCCCTGGTTGTGCAAATGACCTTGTGCCGCGTCGATCTGGCCGAAGGCCGACACCCACTCGGCTGCATAGCTCGCCGTCGGCAAGGGCGGCCGCAGATCCGGGTCGAGATGGCAACCACCGGCCGCCATCTCAGGCTTGCCACCCAGATCGGTGATGATGCGCTCGTACGGGACGCCGCGGTACGTCACGTCCGCGAACCGGCGTTTCGACCCAGCCTCCGGGATCGGCAGCGACAGCAATGTCCCATCCGGCAGGATCGGGCTGGGGATGCGACCGTTCTCGGTGTCGAACCCCTTGCGGGACAAGATGATCTTCATCCCCGGCACCTGCCTCCGCCCGAAACAACCTCAGAGCGAATTACCTTGCCAGCGACAGACAACTCGTCCGACCACTCGCCGTCCAGCAGGCCCTCGAACGCTCGCAGCAGTCCCGTGTCGCGCGAAATGGAAAAGCCGACGCCCTCGTCCAACCGCGCCTCCAACCCCGTCAGGGGCGCGCGCTGACCGAAGTGGACGAAGTGGTCGGACAGCAGCACATACCGCCCACCCAGGTCGTGCATCTTGGTAGCCGGATTCTCCCGATCGCCGTACGAATGCTCGCTACGCAGTTGGACGGCGGTTCGGGGCGAGTTGGTGGTGTAGATCGCGTCGCCATGCCAGCACGGATCGTCCGGCCCGACCCCGCCGGTCTGGCACGGGCGCTTCTCGGGGTGCTTCTGAAAGTACGTGGCGAAGTCCATGACCTGCATCACCTGCATGGCGTACACCACGCCGCGATACGCGTACCTCGTCAGGGCCCTGCCCGCCAGCCCCACGACCCAGATGTGCATGTCGCGGACGACGTCGGCCGGCACGCGCCGTACGTCGTCGCAGCCTGCCGCCTTCATCACCCGGTTGCCCACCCCGGCACGCAGCTTGGGCTTGCAGCACGCCAGCGTGCACAACCCGAAATACGGATTCGGCGCGAACCCGGAATCGACCGTCATCACATAGCTGATCAGCTCATCGACCCTGTTGGCCATCATGAGCCAACCCTACCGACAGAGCCCCTGCAAGCAGAAACGCCCAGACGCTAGGCGGCAACCTCAGCTGCGGCCTTGGCCCTGGCCTTGCGGCGGGCATTGATGTAGCTGATCACCACCACGGCGACCAGGCCGATGGCCACGTAGTTGGCGATCTTGGCGTAGTACTTCAGCACCTCGACGGCCGGGCCGCCGATCGCGTACCCCAGCAGCAGATACGCCGCCAGCCACACCAGGCAGCTTGCGGCATCCAGCGCCACGAACTTGCGGATCGACATGCCCGACGCGCCCGCCAGCACGAACACCACGGCCATCACCGGCAGCGGGATCGGCACATACGCGATGAACATGCCGAACGCGCCCCACTTGACCGCCCAGCGCTCGGCGCGCGCGTACGTCCGCTTGGCCCGCTCCGACTGCCCCGCCCAGACCTCGATCATGCCGTGGCCCCACAGCTTGCCGGCCCACCAGTACACCCAGTCGAGCTTGATCGACATGATCAGGCCGGCCAGCACCGGCCACCACCACATGACGAAGTCGCCCACGCGCACCAGCGACCCCATGGCGGCCGTCGCCGACCGCGATCCGGTCAGCGCCACCAGCACGGGCACGGAATGTCCCATCAGCCATCCGCGCAGCGGCAGCATGACCAACCCCAGGATGCCGATGACGCCGATCCACGCCAGACACGCGATGTCGGACGACGTGGGCTTGTGCTTCCACGGCATGCCCGGATCGTCCCACCACTCGCGTTCCGGCGTCTGGTCGTCCACGCCCTCCGCGTCAGGCGCGGGCTCGTCCCCGTCGGGCATCTCGCCTCGTCGCGCGGCAGTGTCGCCCGACGACGCCGGCACAGGCGCCTCGGGGTCGGCCGGCGTCTCGGCGTCGTCACGCGGATCGGAAGTCACCCAAGGAGCCTAGCCGGTCAAGGCGTCATCACCGAAGCGCCGCCGATTGTGGGACATTGGCGAAGCCAGCGGCGCCGCGGCGACGTTGAACCGAACATCGAGCTGTCTGGCTGCGACTTTGTCCCACTTCGCCCGGCTTGCGCCCGCGCCCACCGGCCAACCAGACTGGGTGTCGTGACGAGCGTCTTCGATGTTTTCACGGCCGGGATCGGGCCATCCAGCAGCCACACGGTCGGCCCCATGCGCGCGGCAAACCTGCTTGTGGACGAGCTCGCGCACACCCCGGGCGGCCTGGACGACGTCCAACAGCTGCGCATCGAACTGCTCGGCTCGCTCGGCGCCACCGGACGCGGCCACGGCAGCGACCGCGCGGTGCTCGCCGGCCTGGCCGGCTGCGTGCCCGAGACGGTCGCGCCGGAGGCGATCCACGCACTCGTACGCAGCATCCGCGAGCGCCACGCGCTGCCCCTGGCGACGCCCGACGGCACCGCGCAGACCGAGCTGGCCGGCTTCGACATCGACACCGACCTGCTCTTCGATCCCACCACACGTCTGGCGTTTCACCCGAACGCGCTGCGCTTCCACGTCCGCACGTCCGCAGGTTGGCTCGAATCCATCTTCTACTCGGTCGGCGGAGGCCGCATCCTTCCGGACGACGGCACGGGCCAGGGCGTCCAGCCGGCGGACGACGTCGCCGTGCTGCCCCATCCGTTCGCCACCGGCGAGGAACTGCTCACCCAATGCGCCACGCACGGGCTGTCGGTGGCCGAGGTCATGATGCGCAACGAGACCGCCCGGGGCCGCACCCGCGCCCAGGTGCGCTCGGGCCTGTGCGACCTGTGGCGGCTGATGCGCGAATGCATCGACACCGGCATCCACACCGAAGGCATCCTGCCCGGCGGCCTCGGCGTGCGGCGGCGCGCCCCGCGCCTGGCCCGCCAGCTCAAGCACGAGCAGAAATCCACGCCCCTGTCGGTGCTGGACTGGGTCAGCCTGTGGGCACTCGCCGTCAACGAGCAGAACGCCGCCGGCGCGCGCATGGTCACCGCCCCCACCAATGGGGCCGCGGGCATCGTCCCGGCCGTGCTGATGTACGCGACCCGGTTCATCCCCGGCTGCGACGACGACACCACCGCCGAGTTCCTGCTCGCCGCCGGCGCGATCTGTTCGGTGTTCACCGCCACGGCGTCCATCTCGGGCGCCGAGGTGGGCTGCCAGGGCGAGATCGGCGTCGCCTCATCCATGGCCGCCGCCGGCCTGACGCAGGTGCTCGGCGGCTCGGCGCAGCAGGTGATCAACGCCGCCGAGATCGGCATGGAACACCACCTCGGCCTCACCTGCGATCCCGTTGGCGGTCTCGTCCAGGTGCCCTGCATCGAGCGCAACGCCATCGGCGCCGCCACCGCCATCACCGCATCCCGCCTGGCCCTGGCCGGCGACGGCCGCCAGATCGTCAGCCTCGACGCCGTCATCGACACCATGATGGCCACCGGCGCCGACATGCGCTCCAAGTACAAGGAGACCGCGCAGGGCGGCCTGGCCCTCTCCATCGTCGCCTGCTAGGNNCGCNTCGACGAGGGCTGCGTTGGCCCGCGGCTTGTGGACGTCATTGTCCACGGCGCCTTGGCCGCCTTCCCCTCGCCGAAGCTCACTGCCCACACCACAGACGACAGGCTGCACCACCGTCCGCCCATAGCCGACATGTTGCACGCGCACAAAACGAATGTCCGCTGTCAGCGAACACCGCGCATCTGACGCCGTCCCACTGAGCGGAACAAACAGCTCTTCGTGAGCGTGGAACCGTCTTCTCGGCGGCAGTTTGAGCCATCCATCGGAAGCCCCTGACCGGCACACCGGGGAGTGGTCACCCTTGACACCACCCCCACCGGCCCGGGAAGCTGGTCACACCGCAGAGGAAGATCGAGCAGAACACCGGTATTGACTCCCCGTTTCGTGCAGGACTCTCCGAATTCTGTCTGTGGATGTGGTGCTCGGCTCTTCCCCGACTCTGCGCGCATGCCCGCAACCAGACAGGCTGCGGCACATCACCAGAAGGAGAAGACAATGACGCAGACGACGTTGCTCACCGAGCCCACCGGCTTCGCTGAGCTGACCGAGGATGCCCAGACCGCCATCGACGGCGGCGCGACGTGGATCATGACCCCCGTCGGCTGGTGGCTGACGTGCTACCCGTACGGGATGCCCGGTGGCTTCAGCAATCCGCCGGCCGGCACGCACATCAACTGCTACAACGTGTTGGTCCGCAACTTCCCGTGGGGCTGGCCGATCTTCTGACGCAGCAAACCAGCGGCGGCTGGGGTCCCCAACACGGGACCCAGCCGCCGCTGGCGTCTTCGCTTGTCAACAGGCTATGCGATGGTGAGCGACCCCTGGCACACCAGGCGCCCGTTCTCGCGGCTGAACAGCATCAGGCCCTCGCCGTCAAGGGCGAAGTTGACGTGCTGCCCCAGCTGGTAGATGGCCGGCCCGAAGATGACGCCGGTCAGCAGATAGTGCCCGACGCGCAGGCGCACGGTCGTCTCCATGCCGGTGGGCATGGACGAGTAAACCTCGCCCGCCATCGGCGCCCCCTCGCGGATGTTCAGGAACTCCGGACGCACACCGATCACGAAATCGTGCTCAGCCACCACCGGCGCGGCATCGTCGTGCGCGGCCGTCAGATCCTCCGTCGTGGCCACGCGGTAGCGGAAGCTCGACTCGGTGTTCTCCTTCGCCACGGCCCCCTTGACCTTCAGACGCGCCTCCAGCTCGGCGCCGGCCTGCTCGTCGGCGCGGTGCTGGCCGTCCAGCCAGGTGGCGAGCTGCACGGGCTCGCGCGGCGTGAACACGGCCTTCTGCCCGCCCAGCATCGTCAATTCGAACCTGCCATCGGCGCGCTGCGAGCCTGACGCATCGATGAAGTTGATGCTCGGGCTTCCCACGAAGTCGGCCACGAACAGGTTCGCGGGCCGGTTGTAGATGTCCAGCGGCGCGTCGTACTGCTGCAGCACCGAGTTGTCCATCAGGCAGATGCGCGTGGCCAGCGTCATGGCCTCCATCTGGTCGTGCGTCACGTAGACGAACGTCGAACCCGTCTCCAGGTGCAGCCGCTGCAGCTCCGAGCGCATCTCCAGGCGCAGCTTGGCGTCCAAGTTGCTCAGCGGCTCGTCCATAAACAGCACGCGCGGCTCGGGCGCCAGCGTGCGGGCGATGGCCACACGCTGCTGCTGCCCGCCCGACAGTTCGGACGGATACCGATCCATGAACGGGCCGATCTTGACGATCTCCGCCACGGCGTCCACGCGCGCCTTGATGCGCTCCTTGGTGTACGAGCGGTCGTTTTGCAGGCCGAAGGCGATGTTCTGGTACACCGTCATATTCGGCCACAGCGCGTAGTTCTGGAACAGGAAGCCGACGCGGCGCTTGTTGGCCGGCACGTCGATGCCCTTGGACGAGTCGAAGACGACCTGGTCGCCGATCGTGATGCGCCCCTCCGTCGGGGTTTCCAGCCCGGCGATCATGCGCAGCGTGGTGGTCTTGCCGCATCCGGACGGCCCGAGCAGCGTCACGAAGGCGTTGTCTTCGATCTGCAGCGACAGGTCGTCCACGCCGTAGAATCCGCCCCACCGTTTGGTGACGTGGGTGAGTTCGATGGAAGGCATTCGTTATCCCCCAATTCCCTTGTCGAGGCTGGCGCCCGTGAGCTTGTTGACCAGCCAGTTGACGATCAGGACCGTGACGATCAAGATCAGGTTGATGGCCGACGAATAGGCGTACAGGCCCATTTCGTCGAAGTAGCCGAGTTCTTGGGTCAAGATCATGGTGCTGGAGCACAGCAGCATGAACAGCGTGAGCTCGCGGATGCAGCTCATGAACGGCAGCAGATAGCCCGAGATGATGGACGACCGCTGGATCGGAATGATGATGCGCACCATCCGTTTCCACCATCCGATGTCCTGGATGATCGCGGATTCCTCGATCTCGTTCGACAGCTGCATCATCGAGTTCAGCGAAGCCCGCGAGGCGAACGGCACGTACTTGACGGCGCCCGCGATCACCAGCAGCGTGAACGTGTTGAACAGGTTGAGCGGCGCAGAGAAGATGAAGAACGCGACGCCCACCGCCAGCGATGGCATCAGATATGGCAGGAAGGCCACGCTGTTGACGTAGTTGGCCCACCGGCTGTGGCGGTTCTTGCTGACCGCGTACCCCACCAACGTGCCGATCGTGCCGGCGACCAGCGCCGTCATGGCGGCCACGATCAGCGTGCCGCGGAAGGCGCCCCAGATCAGCGAGTTGTGCAGAATACCGTACTGGCTATACGACGCGCCCGCGCTGTTGGTCGTGCTCGTCCACCAGGTCAGCGTCAGGTCGGACAGGTGGCCCGAACCGAGGAACGAGTAGTCGCCCGGGTTCGGCAGGAATGTCTCCAGCGCGAACGCGAGAATCGGATAGATGGCGGTGAACAGCGTCACGATGATAAAGACCGCGCCGATGATCCAGCGCCCCACATGCAGGTTGACCACCGAGGCCTGGCCGGACTTTCCGGTGACCGTCGTGTAACTCTTGCGTCCCGAGGTGGTGCGCTGGTTGATGAACATCAGCACCAGGCCGAAGACCATCATGACGACAGCCAGAATGGACGCCTGTCCCTGCCGCTGCACATTCATGTCGATGTACTGCGTCGCCAACGTGTTATAGCTCAGGTAGTGCGGCACCGGGTACGAGCCGACGGCCGACGAGAACACCAGCAGGATCGTCGACAGCACGGCCGGGTTGACCATGGGCAACGTGATGCGCAGGAATGTCTTCCATTTCGGCGTGTTCAAGATGGTCGCGGCCTCTTCGAGGTTCGCGTCCATGTTGCGGAAGATGCCGCCGATCAGGATGTACGCGAAGGCCGAATAGTGCACCGCCAGCACGACGGCGCTGGGGAACAGCCCCTGCACCCACCAGGCCGGCATGTGAATGCCGAGGACGGACGCCAGCATGCCGTCCGACCCGCCAACCGAGGCGCGCGACTTGAACAGGTTCTGCCACACCAGCGCAAGCGTCCACTGCGGCATGATGTACGGGAAGATGAAGATGGCGCTCAGGTACTTCTTGAACGCCAGGTTGGTGCGGGTCACCAGGTAGGCGAAGAAGCCGCCGTAGATGATGGCCCCAACGCAGGCCAACACGGCCAAGATGACCGTGTGCGACAGCGGCACCCAGAAGTTGACCTTCGCGAGCAGCCCGGTGAACAGGTGCGTCCAGTCGAACGCCGTGTAGCAGCTGACGTTGTTGGTGAAGATGCGGCACCCGTACGCGCTGGCCATGCCGGCGGGGTCGTCCACCGACCCGACGTGCATGGTCACGGTATCGAGCACGATGAGCAGCAGCGGTGCGATCGTGGTGACCGACAAGATGATGCCGAGCACCAGCAGCACGATGTTCTGCGGCTTGGAGAAGTAGCGGGCGAGACGCCGGCTTGTGGGCGGCGTTCCCGTCGGTGGGAAGGATGGGGAGATGAGCGTCAGCGATGACATGTCAATGAGGTCCTCAGCGTGTGCGGTGGCCAAGACAGGGGGCGTGCGGTGGCGCGGGAACCGATCGGCTCCCGCGC